>CANJEY010000203.1 GCA_947472615.1 Beijerinckiaceae bacterium | reverse complement strand
GCTTTCGGCGCGGCCTGCCTGACCGCCGCGCCCGCGATCGCGCAGTCGGTCGAGGACTTCTACAAGGGCAAGACCGTGCATGTGCTGATCGGTGTCGGCGCCGGCGGCGATTACGATGTGCAGGGACGGCTCGCGGCGCGTTTTCTCGGCCGCTACATTCCGGGCAATCCATCGGTGATCGCCGAAAACATGGTCGGGGCCGGCGGCCTCAACATGACCAATTATCTCTACAACATCGCCCCGAAGGACGGGACATATATCGGCATCATCTCAAACAACTTTCCGGCGCTGCAACTCGTCGAAGGGCGCGGCGTGCAGTTCGACGCCAACAAGTTTCATTGGCTCGGGGCGCTGACGCAGGAAACCAACACGATGGCGGTCTGGAAGACGACCGGTGTGAAGACCGTCGAGGACGCCAAGCGCACCGAGGTGATCGCCGGCGCGAGCGGGCGAGGCGCAATCACCTACACGTTTCCGGCGTTCATGAACGAGTTGATCGGCACCAAGTTCAAGATCGTCACCGGCTATCAGGGCGGCAACGACATCAACCTCGCCATGGAGCGCGGTGAAGTCGGCGCGCGCATGAACTCCTGGGCGAGTTGGAACGTCACCAAGCCCGACTGGGTGAAGAACGGTAACATCGTCGTCATCGCGCAAGGCGGACGACGCCACCCCGACCTCGCCAGTGTGCCATCCGTGGAGGATCTCGGCCGCACCGAGAACGATCGGGCCGTGATCAAGGTGCTGATGCTGAGCGCCTATCTGGGCCGTCCCGTCACGGCCCCGCCCGGCGTGCCGGCGGAGCGGATCGAAGCACTGCGCAACGCTTTCGCGGCGGTCGCGAAGGACAAGGATCTGCTCAACGAGGCCGCCACCACCCGCACCCAGATCGAGCCGGTTAGCGGTCCCGATATGCAGAAGCTGATCTCGGGCGTGCTGGCGACTCCAAAGGATCTTGCCGCACGCGCGAAAGAATTTCTGGAATAGGGCTTGCCGGGCCGGATACACTCACGCAAGCGAATTGTCCGGACCCCCATGTTCACTGTCGTCATCTGCAGCGCCACGCGCCTTTCGGAGGCGGACTTCTTCGAAAGGTCGGCGCTCGGCAGATGCCTGCGCCAGACCTACCGCAACTTTCCCTTGAAACTCGAAATCGCCTTCGACAATCGCGAGGGGCTGGGAGTCTGCTACAACCGGGCGATTAGCCGCCTGAGCGGCGCCGAAGACGAAATCGCGCTGTTCGTGCACGACGATCTGTCGATCATCGACTTCTACTGGCTCGACAAGCTCAAACTCGGCCTGAGCCAGTTTCATCTCGTCGGCCTCGCCGGCAACCAGCGCCGGGTGCCGAAACAACCCGGCTGGGCCTTCACCGGCTGCCTGCCGAACAATGAATTTCTCTGGGACAGCAACGCGAATTTGAGCGGCGCAGTCGGCCACGGAACCGGCTTTCCCTGCGATCTGACGATATTCGGCCCTGCCCTGCAGCGCTGCGCCCTGCTCGACGGGATTTTTCTCGCCGCCGCAAGCCGCACGCTGCTGGAGCGCGAAATCCGCTTCGACGAGCAATTCCTGTTTCACTTCTACGACCTCGACCTGTGCCGGACGTTCGACGCGAACGGCCTGACAATGGGCACCGTACCGCTCGGCGTCGTGCACGAGGGTCGCAACAAGTTCGGCACGCCCGACTGGTGGGCCGCCTATGCGGCCTATCTTCGGAAATGGGGCGCCTGAGCAAATCACCCTGTCCGACCGCGACAATGGCCCTCATTGAGCTTGCGGCCGCCCATGCGCATGGTGGCGCCAGCAATCATCCAAGGGAGCAGGACATGGCCGAAGGCAGCGCCAACACGCCCGCGAGCGCGCAAAAGACGGATTATCAGGAATGGAACGCCCGGTCGCTGGGCGATATCCCGAAGATGGATGCGGCCACGCTCGCCGCCATGCCGCGCATGATCTCGACCGATTCGCACGTCGCAGAACCGGAAGACCTCTGGAGCGACTTGCCCGAACGCCTGCGCAAGAATATCCCGAAGGTGAAGATCGGCCTCTCGATCCCCGGCGCGACTGACCCCAAACTGCGCCTGCTCGATCAGGATCAGGATGGCCTCGAAGCAGAGGTGCTGTTCCCCAACAACGGCATGGCGCTGTTCGGCCTCGACGACGTTGAAACGCAGGTCGAAGGCTTCCGGGTCTACAACGACTGGCTGGCCGACTATTGCAAGACCGCTCCCAAGCGCCTGTTCGGCATCCCCTGCGTGTCGGTCTACGACATCGACGGGGCCATCAAGGAAATGCAGCGCGGCCACGACAATGGCCTCGTCGGCGTGATGGTCTGGCAGGTGCCGGACCCGCGGCTGCCCTTCCTGTCGGAACACTACGATCGTCTCTGGGCCGCCGCGGCAGAATGCGATGCGCCTGTGACGTGCCACATTCTCACCGGCCATTCCTACGCCAAGGACATGCACTCGCGCCCGCGCGGCAACGAGCGCATCCGCAACGCCACCAACCGCAAGACCGATGACACGGCGAACACGCTGTTCGATTTCATCTTCTCGGGCGCATTCGACAAGCACCCGAAGCTGAAGCTGCTGCTGTCCGAAAGCGAGATCGGCTTCGTGCCCTTCCTGCTGCAGCAGTGGGACTATTACTTCGAACGCTTCCGCAATGTCGATCCACTGATCATCAAGCGACGCCCCAGCGAGATTTTCGCCGAGCACGTCTATTGCACGTTCCTTGAGGATTTCGTCGGCACGCGCGCCTTCTCGTGGTGGGGCGTCGACAATTGCACATGGTCGAACGACTATCCGCACTTCAACATGAGCTTCCCGCATTCGCGCGAGAACGTCGAAAAGCACCTGCACGGCCTGTCCGACGACGTCCGCCGCAAGCTGACCCGCGACAACGCCATCAACCTGTTCGGCCTGAAACTCTGACGACGTGACCGCCTTCGCCCAAAAGCACGGCTCGCGCCACACGGTGCGGGCCGTTCTGGTTGGCAAGCGTCGAAAATCCGCGACAATTTCGCCCCGGCGTGGCATGGCGTGTCCATCGAATTGACGCGCAGGGGACCAGCATGAGCGACAACCGGACAGGCGGCGAGAGCGACGTCGAACTCGTCATGTCCGTGATGCGCCGGGCGACGGCCGCCAGTCAGGAGCGCGGCTTCGCCCTGAGAGAACCCGAACACCGCACCGCTATCGCCCAGCTTCTGGTGCGATTGATCGTCGCCGGCGAACGCAACGACGAGACGCTGCTCGACCGCGCCATGACAGAAATCCAGAAGCGGCGGAGGCTCTAGCAGCGAGCCATCAGGGCTGCATCGTCTCGGTGAACAGCCCTGACGGAATTTCAGTCCCGAGACCGGCCGCCTTCGCGCCCTGATAGATCAGATGCGCAATCGCGGTGAATTGCGCGCCGACGCCAGTGCTGTTGAGGAATAGCGTCGTCTGGTCATCGGAGGTGCGGGTCTTCGTCCGGCCGGCGACCAGTTCGCCGAGATCTGGAAAGTCCGCCCAGTTCAGCGCGCGCGGCGGGTGATCGCGCATCACGAACTGGAATTTCTTCTCCATCTCGTCGAAGTCGTCCGACACGTATTCGTGTTCTTTCATGCGCGTATGGAAGATCGCCACATCCGCCTTCGCGATGCACGCGTCGGTGGGTTCGTCGCGCTGCATGCAGCTCAGATGCATCCCGGGCTCGAGCCATTCGGCCGGAAAGAACGGCTCGCGGCTGTTGGTGGCCGTCACGGCGATGTCCGCGCCCCTCACCGCCGCCTCGGGCGTGTCGGCGCGGGTCATGGCGAGCCCAAGCTCCTTGCCCATGTTGGAGCAGAACGCGTCCGCCTCCGCAGCATTCGGGCTGTAGACGCGCACATGCTCGATGGCGCGCACTTCCTTCAGCGCGGCGAGTTGCGGCCCGGCCTGATTGCCCGCGCCGATCAACCCGACCGTGCGGGCGTTCTGACGCGCGAGATATTTTGCCCCGATCGCGTTGATGGCTCCGACGGTGAATTTCTGCAGCATCCCGTCCTGCAGCACCGAAATCAGCTCGCCGGTGGCAGAACTGAACAGAAACACCAGCCCCACATAGGTCTTGTTCGCCGCCGCCGGAATCTTAATCCGCCGCCGCACACTGTTGACGAGCGGAAACGCCACGATGTCGGACGTCACCCGGATGGACGCGACCTCCCAGCGCGGGATCGCCCCATCCAGCGTCTTGAACTGATGCGCCGCCGGGACCGGCTCGCCCACATGCGCCGACGTCGGGACGAAGAGATCGGTTCGTCCCCGATAGACGGCGCTGCCGCTGCCCAGATCCGCGTAGAGGCTTTCGAGGCGCTCGACCACGCCCGCCATGGTCAGAACCCGGGCAGCGTCATCGTTGGACAGAACCAGCGTCATGCGTCCCTCCCGGGTTCAGATGCGTCCGAATCTTACTCGGTGATCTCGCGCACCTTGGCGATGCTCTCGGGGCTCGCCTTGTAAACATGCTGAATGATCTCGGTCGCCCTTTCGCCGTTGATGGGCTGAATCGGAAGCTGAAGCTTCTTCGCGTCGGCGAGGAATTCCGGATCCTTCATCGTGTCGTCGAAGGCGGCGCGAATTTGCTTCACACGCTCGGCCGGGACCTGCTTCGACACGATGATCGGGCGGCCAAGGTCGCCAGATGCGGCGAAAATATCCAGCAATTCCTTCTGCTCCGGCGATTTGACGAACTTGCCGATGTAGGGAACCTCCGGCGGCACGTCGCTCTGGGTCGCAGAGAACGTGACGATCATGTTGATCTTCTTGTCCTTCACCCATTCAACCGGAATGCTGCTGTAGGAGCCGCAGTCCGCGTCGAGTTCGCCGCGTTCAAGCGCCAGCTTCAGTTCAGCGCTGCCGGGGAAGCCAAGAACGTGTTTCACCTTCACGTCGAAAATCTTGCGCAGCATGGCGGCGTTGATGAAGTTCGTCGTGCCGCGCGCCGTGCTGCCGAAATTGATTTCCTTCCTGGCGACGAGGTCATCCCAGTTCTTGATGCCGGTCGCGCCCCACGTGTAGCAAACGCGCACTTCGGGAGCCATGCTGCCGATCCAGTTCGACTCCGAGAAGTTGAACTTGATCGCGCCCGGATTCACGAGCGAGTCCAGAATTAGCGCGGGATTGAACGCCACCAGATAGGTGCCGTCCTTGGCCATCGGGCCTTCCAGCTGCCGCACGGCGTTGAGGCTGCCGGCGCCCGGCATGTTCTGGATGATGACTTCGGGCCGTCCCTCGATGTGACGGCCGATGTGACGCGACAGCATGCGCGTGTAGGCGTCATAGCCGCCGCCCGGCGTATACCCGACGACCAGATTAACGTTCTTGCCCTTGTAGAAGGGCGTCTGGGCCAGCGCGGGCGCGGCCGCAAGCGTGACCGCAGCGATCGAACCCCAGAACAACGCGCGCATTCTCAACTCCTGTCGAACACGAAAGATTGCCGCCTCTGTAGGTGGACAGGCGCGCCAACGCAATGTCGCTAGCGACGCCAAAGCGCCGCAGGAAGTCGTGAAATCTGAAGTTGGTCGTAGATGCTGAACGGCCGAGCTACCCATCGTGCGGTCGAGCCAGCATGACCTTTCTCTTGCGCTGAGCCCCTACACGTCGAACGGCACGTTCGGCGTCACGCCTTTCAGCAGCACGCCGCCGCCATGCCTGCCCTGGCGCCGGTACTCCGGGATCGGCCGCCCGACAGGATCATTCAGCCACAGACGTAGCAGATGGCGCTTGCGGCCCTTCTCGGGCCAGTCCTGATAGGCGCGGCGCGAATGCAGCAGCACATGGTTGTTGAGGAACTGGATGTCGCCCTGCTCGAAACCCATGTCGACGGCGCATTCCTCCGCCAGTTGACGGTAGACCGGCAGCGCCTCGCGCTGCTTTTCGGTGAGCGGCGGCACGCCCGGAATGCCTTGCGCCTTCAACACATAGGCGCTGTAGCCGCAGGCGCTGAAATAGCCCTCGTTGAACGAGAATACCGGCTGCCTGTACCAGTTGGGCTCGCCCTCGTTCCGTTCGCCGTGCAGCGTGTAGTAGAAATCGGCGATCAGCGCCTCCGCCAGATCGGGCCGCGCGGCCAGCATGCGATTGTAAATCGACACCGAATTTGAAACGCGGCTCTCGCCGCCGCTGCGCGCTGTTTGCAGACACAGCAGACCAACGAAGTCGGTGGAATCCGTATGAAAGGCGATCTGGTCGTTGGTGATGTAGCCGCGCGTGTTCGGATCGTTCTTGTCCGCGCCGAGGTCGGTGACATGGCCCAGCACATGGCCTTCCGCATTCTGCGTCACCAGCCTGCCGAGGTGCGCGCCGAGGCCGAGGTAAGCAGCTACCTGTTCCTCACGGCTCAATTGCGTCACCGGAAAACCACGCAACATCACCATGCCGCGCCCGTCGAGCAGTTCCATGCGCATGTCGGCCAGCACTGCCGCGAGCGTCGGCAGCGGGAAGTCCTCACGCCGCAGCGTCACGAGCGACAGTTTGTTTCTGAGCGTGGCGCGCACGGAGTCGATCAATTCGCCAATCTGGCGATCGTCGAGCACATAGGCCCAGTCCTCGACATTGGCGACATCCGCCGGGGCCCAGCCTGCCGGATCGATGACGGGCGACATCGGCTGCGCCGGCTGGCGGCGGCTATTCTGGAAGGTGCGAAAATCACCCATGCGGTTCCTCCGCGAAGCGCAGCAGCGCGCGATCAGTTTTTCTTCTGTTCGGCCGGCACGTCCGACATCAGTTCGGTGTAGCGGGCGACGACGTCGGCCGGCAGCGCATACGACTTGGCGATCAGGCGCTCCATCTCAGCGCCCGTCAGCGGATCGACCGCCTGATTCATGCGCGCCGAGTCCGCAAGGAAGTCCGGGTCAGTCATCGTCTGGTCGAAAGCCTTGCGCAAAGCATCGAGGCGATCTGCCGGCACGCCGGGCGGGGCGACATAGGGCTGGCCCATGCGCTGCACAATATCGACGAGTGTGAAGACCTCCTTGTCCTTGGGGCTTTTCACAAAGTCAACCGCGAGCGGCACATCCGGAAGTTCCTTGATCTTCTCGAGTCCGAACTGCGCCACGACATTCAGCTTTTTCTTCGCGAACCAATCCGGATTGGAGACGATCCAGACCGAATAAGCGAGGCCGCAGATGCTCTCCGCCTCGCCATTCTCGAGCGCGACCCGCATGGAGGTGCCGGTGTAGCCGAGAATAATCTTGAACTTCGTCCCGGTCAGCCGGTTCAGCAGGTTTGGCAGCGTGGCGATATTGGTGGAATTACCCGTCGCGGCTGTCGGCACCTCACGCTTCATCGCGTCTTCGAGCGTCTTGATCGGGCTGTCGCCCCACGTGACGCAGATGTTGACCTGCGTGCCGCTGCTGCCGATCCAGCGAAGCGAGCGGGGGTCGAATTCGATGCCGGCCGGGTCGATCAGCGGGCGAATCGACAACCCGCCGAACGTCGCCTGAAAGACCGTTCCGTCCTTGGGGGCGATCTTCGCCAGATAGTTCAGCCCCCGAATGCCCCCGGCCCCTTCCATATTCTGAACAACGATCGACGGATTGCCCGGAATGTGCTTGCTGATGTGACGCGCCAGAGTCCGACCATAGAGATCGAACCCGCCGCCGACGCCGGTGCCGATGATAAGCGTGATGCTCTTGCCCTTGTAGAAATCGCTCACCGGATCGGCCAGCGCGGCTGCGCTTGCCATGCACAACAGACCGGCCGCCACACAGGGCGCGGCCCACACACCAAGGCGCATCCGTTCCTCCCCGAAAATCTTCCCTGCAGCGGCGCATTGTTTCGCAACGTCGCGATTGCGCCTGACTGCATCGTTCGACCGCCCGTTCGGACGGCTATGTGCAAGCTAACCCCACCTGACCTTGAAACTCAACCGGCGGCGCTTGCGACAGCGCGATGCCGGTTTATCCGCGCGGCAAAAACCTGTACCTGAGAGCAGACGATCAGCCGAACGCAAGTGCCGCGCTTGGCCAGTTTCGGACATGATCGACAGCGGCGAACGC
>CANJEY010000202.1 GCA_947472615.1 Beijerinckiaceae bacterium | reverse complement strand
CATGGCGGGCGCGGGCGGCACGCGGACGTCGAAGCCTTCCACATGCGCGGCGATCTGCGGAAATTCCGCAACGCCCAGTTCGTCGCCGTCGCACAAGACGACGGCGCGGAACACGGCGTTTTCAAGCTGGCGCACGTTGCCGGGCCAGTCGTATTTGGTCAGCAGGGCCAGCGCCTCGGAGGTGACGCCTCGCAGGCGCTTGCCTTCTTCGGCCGCGAACCGCGCCGAGAAACGGCGGCACAGATCGGCGATGTCGTCGCGGCGCGCGCGCAGCGCCGGGATCGTGATCGGGAAGACGTTGAGGCGATAATACAGATCTTCGCGGAACTGGCCGCGTTTCACCAGCTCGATGAGATTCTGGTTGGTGGCCGAGATCAGGCGGATGTCGACCTTGATGGAGCGTTTCGAGCCGATCGGGTCGATCTCGCCTTCCTGAAGCGCGCGGAGAAGCTTCACCTGCGTTTCGAGCGGCAGCTCGCCGACTTCGTCGAGGAACAGCGTGCCGCCGTTGGCTTCCTGGAACTTGCCGATGTGTTTCTCGGTCGCGCCGGTGAAGGCGCCCTTCTCGTGGCCGAACAGGATCGACTCGACCAGGTTCTCCGGCAGCGCGCCGCAATTGACGGTGATGAACGGCTTGCCGCGCCGGTCCGACGCGCCCTGGATGGCGCGGGCGATCAGCTCCTTGCCGACACCCGATTCGCCTTCGATCAGCACAGGAATGTTGGATTTCGCCGCGCGCTCGCCGAGCCGGATGATGCGGCCCATGTCCTCGCTGCGGGTGACGATGTCCTTGAAGGTCAGCGTGCCGGTGTTGCGCTTGGAGATGCGGCGGATCTCGTCTTCCAGCGCATCGACGCGCAACGCATTCTTGATGGAGATCTGAAGGCGTTCGGCCCCGACTGGCTTTACGACGAAATCGGCAGCGCCGGCGCGCATCGCCGAGATGACGGCCTCGATCGACCCATGCGCGGTCTGCACGATCACCGGCGTGGTCGCCTTGCGGTCGCGCAGCTTGCCCAGCACGCCCATGCCGTCGAGGTCGGGCATGACGAGATCGAGAATCAGCAGATTGATTTCGGGCTGGTCGCCTGCTTCCAGTCGCGAGAGCGCGGCTTCGCCGCCATCTACGGTTTCGACCTGATAGCCGAACCGGCGCACCATTGCTTCAAGCAGCCGACGTTGAACCGGATCATCGTCAGCAATCAGAATCGTCGAACTCATGCAGCCCCTATTTCTGGCGGGTCGCGACGCCCGCGTGGGGATCATGCTGGTCGATCAGGGTTAATGTCGTCTTAATGCCTGCCCTGTTTTGGGATTTGACTGCGGGATCGCTATCCGCGCCGCTCCGCCTGCCATGTGCCTGAGCACGAGCGGCTTGGAGAGCGCCAGGAACCGGAGCCCGAATCACCCTGCATGGCACCGGTGGCGGACAAAACGTCGGTTCCGCGCGTCAGCGTCACCGACACCTTGCCGGAGGCGTCGATGCGGCCCGCCGCGCGCGCTACGTCGTCGCCGATATCCGTGATGCGTCCCGCGCCAACGCCGACATTCCAGCGATAGACGTCGCAAGTTCCCTGCCGGGTCACGACAAGAATGGACCAGCGCCCGTCGAACGCGCCGGCCGATGCGCCGCGCGATGTCTTGGCGTCGACCGCGACAGGCGACAAAAGCGCGGCCAGAGCCACGAGCGTCGAGATGCGCAACATTCGATCCTCCTTCGGCGGCGAACGCGCCGCAGGAGGTTAATGTGCGTCACGCCGCAGCGTTCCAGCCGCGGACGGTCACAACAGATCAAGCGCGAAACGGGCCTATTCCGCAGCCAATGGGCGCACGACCGCCTCGTCGAACGCGTCGCGGCCTTTCTTGGCCTCCGGGAAAATGCCTCTGGCGTTCACCCAGTCTCGCGTCGCTGCGTACATCTGCTGCGAATAGGGCTCGAACACGATGCGCTCGCCCGGACCGAAGCGGCGGACATCGACCAGCTTTGCATGGCGTTCCGGCATTTCGTTCAGATAGTAGTGCGTATAGGGTTGGAACATCAGGTCGATGTCGGCCTGCGCCCGGCGCAATGCGCGGTAATATTTGCGCACGTCGTCGAGATCGGCGCCCTGCGGCACCATGCCGGCGATCATGAAGCTGCAATCCGCGATCTTCCGGTAGCCAAGTTGTTCGACGAGGTAATACTGCAGGCCGAAGACCGTCGCGGCCGGCGCGCGTCCATCGAGCAACTGGTCGACGCGGTCGTTCGGCAATCCGCCGAACTTAAGTTTGATCGACTCCGCCGGCAGGAAGGGTTCGAGCGCCTGAATCGTCGTGTAATGGCTGCCGGACTGGTAGCCGACATGAACCTCGACGCCGGCCAGATCCTCAGGTTTGCGAAAGGGCGAATCCGGCGCGACGAAAATGCCGCCGGGCGAAACCGAATAACACTCGCCCCACAGCCGGCCGTGCTCGTTCGACGCGGCCATGTTGACCGTCCAGTGACAGGCGCAACTGACGCTGGCCTCTCGGCCCTTCTCGTAGCTCTGGTAAGCGCCCATCAGATTGTCGGGCGTGGCGTTCGGGCGCTGGGCGATCGCGGCGGCCGCGTTGGGGTCCTGCGGGATGCGGGCGGCGCGAAGTTCGTAGTCCGTCAGGCCCTCGGCGCGGAAATAGCTCTTCTCCTCGGCGACCCATTCCTGCAGCCGCTGATGCGTGTGGATGATGAAAGTCGCCATGAGGTCCTCCCGGCCTGCTGTTCCGCTTCTGCCGCCCAGCTCGATGAGTCTAGCATTTGTCTGGCAGGCGAGGAACGAGGCGTTGAACCCCGGGGCCTCATGCCCGATATGATGAAGCATGACGATTCGCCGGGTGAACCATGACGTTGTCAGCTTCGATGCATAAAGTCCTCGCCGCCAGCGCTGAAGCCGCCGCACGCGCCGCCGATCTCGGCCCGATGCCGGTCTGGAACCTGAACGATCTTTATCCGGCGATGGACTCGCCCGAATATGCGGCCGACATGCAGAAGGCGTTGGCCGAGTGCAAGGCGTTCGCGGACGCCTACCGGGGCAAGCTCGAAATCATGGCGGCGGCTCCCGACGCCAGCGCGCAACTGGGCGAGGCGGTGCGCCGCTATGAGGCGCTCGACGATCTGCTGGGGCGAATCATTTCCTATGCGGGCCTGCTCTATTCGGCCGACACCAGCGATCCGGCGCGGATGAAGTTCTACGGCGACGCGCAGGAAAAGATCACCGACGCCACATCCGACCTGCTGTTCTTCACGCTTGAACTCAATCGCATCGATGACGCTCTGCTGGAGAAGGCGGCCTCGACACAGCCGCTGGCGCACTGGAAGCCGTGGCTCGAAGACATTCGCCGCGAGAAGCCCTACCAGCTCGACGACCGCATCGAGCAATTGTTTCACGAAAAGTCCGTCAGCGGCCGTAACGCTTGGAATCGCCTGTTCGACGAAACGTTGGCGGCGCTACGCTTTCCGATGGGCGACAAGCGGCTGTCGCTGACCGAAGTGCAAAATTTCATGCAGGACCCGAACGAGGCGGTGCGCAAGGAGGCGGCCGAATCCGTCGCCACGATTCTCGGCGAGAACCTGCGCACCTTCGCGCTGATCACCAACACGCTGGCCAAGGACAAGGAAATTTCTGACCGCTGGCGCGGCTTCGAGGACATCGCGGATTCGCGCCATCTGTCGAACCGCGTCGAGCGCGAGGTCGTCGACGCCATGGTGTCTGCCGTCACGGCGGCGCATGAGCGCACGTCGCATCGCTATTACAAGCTGAAGGCGAAGTGGTTCGGCAAGGAGCAGCTCGACCACTGGGACCGCAACGCGCCTCTGCCCACAGCCGCCAATCGCGAATATCGTTGGGACGAGGCCCGCGATATCGTGCTGAACGCCTATGGTGATTTCGCGCCGAAAATGTCGTCTATCGCGCGCCGCTTCTTCGACGAAGGCTGGATCGACGCGCCGACGCGTCCCGGCAAACGCTCGGGCGCTTTCGCACATCCGACCGTGCCGTCGTCGCATCCCTATGTGCTGGTCAATTACATGGGCAAGCCGCGCGATGTGATGACGCTGGCGCATGAACTCGGCCATGGCGTGCATCAGGTGCTGGCTGCGCCCAATGGCGCGCTGATGGCCCCGACGCCGCTGACGCTGGCCGAAACGGCGTCGGTGTTCGGCGAAATGCTGACCTTCCGGGCGTTGCTGCGTTCGTCAGGCCCCGACCAGCGGCGCACGCTGCTCGCCCAGAAGGTCGAGGACATGCTGAACACGGTGGTGCGGCAGATCGCGTTCTATTCGTTCGAGCGCAAGCTGCACACGGAGCGCCGCAAGGGCGAACTGACGGCCGAACAGATTTCAGAGGTCTGGATGAGCGTGCAGGCCGACAGCCTCGGGCCGGCGATCAGGCTCGGCCCGGGCTACGAGACCTACTGGTCCTACATTCCGCACTTCATCCATTCGCCGTTCTACGTTTACGCCTACGCGTTCGGCGATTGTCTGGTGAACTCGCTCTACGGCGTCTACGAGAAGTCGGCGGACGGCTTCGTCGAGAAATACTTCGCGATGCTGGCGGCGGGCGGCGCGAAGCATCATTCGGAACTGCTAGCGCCATTCGGGCTCGACGCACGCGATCCGTCGTTCTGGCAGATCGGCCTCAACATGATCGCCGGCATGATCGAGGAACTGGAAGGCATGGAGGCCGTCTGACCTCCACGCGTCTGGAAGCCGTCAGCCGAAGCGCGGGAAGACGCGCTGCGCGTTGCCGCGCTCCATGAGCCGGAATCGCTCGCGCGTCAGCGTCGGATCGTCGACGAGCGAGTTCGACTGATCCTCGACATAGACGCGGTCGATGTAGGGCCAGTCGCTGCCGAAGAAGATGCGCGACGGGTCCGCGACCGCGTAGAGCGCCGCCATCGCAGCTCGCGAGCCGGAAATCGCGGTGTCGAACCAGAACTTGTCCAGATAGGGGTCGACGCCTTCGGGATGCCGCTCGCTGAATTTCGGGCGGTGCTCGTCGTTTTCTTCCATCAATCGTAGGCGCAGCGACAGATAGGGCAGGCAGCCGCCCGCGTGCGCCAGAATCCATTTGATGTTCGGGTATTTCTGCATGAACCCGTTGTAGATCAGGTTCGCCGCGATGCGGGTCGTCTCGAACGGATATTCGACGATCGCAGCCCAGAGCTTCAGCTCCAGTGAATCGACGAAATTCGGCTTGGCCGGATGCACGAACACCGCCGCGCCGCGCCTGTCCATTTCGGCGTAAAGCGCTTCGAACGCCGGATCGCCGATGTAGCGGCCGTTCTGGTTGGTGAGCAGGATCAGCCCGTCGGCGCCGAGCGTATCAAGTGCGTATTCCATCGCCCGCAGCGAGCCGTCGAGGTCGGGGAACGGCAGAGGCGCGAAGAAGCCCATGCGCTTGGGGTCGTGCGACGAGAAGCGCGCCAGCGCCTCGTTGGTGGTCTCACAAAGATAGCGCGCGTTGGCGTCGTCGCCGTGATGCACGCCCGCCACCGACAGGGGATTGAAGATCGCGGCTTCGATGCCGAGCGTCGCCATGTTGTCGAGGGCTTCCTGCGCGTCGCTGTTCTTGCGCAGCGGACGCGACGGATCGCCCGCGCCGGAACGGATCAGAGCCTGCTGGTATTCGGGCAGCACCGTGTGGTGATGCACGTCGATGAAGCGCAAGCCCGCTGGCGTGCCGCGCGAGACGCGTTGATCGGACATGATGTTTCCCCCGGATTGGATTCTCAAACAAAAACGCGGACCCGAAGGACCGCGTTGTGCGTGAAGCCTGGATGCGTCAGCTCGCAGCGGCCTGCCGCTTCATTTCCTCATCGCTCGGCGTGAAGAAGATGAACATGTTGGCGACCACGATGGTGAAGGCAAGGAAGTAGAACACCGTGAACAGGCCGTAATTGTCCGCGAGCCAGCCGCTGATCAGCGGGCCGATCGCGCCGCCGATCGCCTGCGTGGCGAACAGGAAACCGATCGCGGTGCCGCCCATGCTCTTGGGCGCGGCGTCGAGAACCCACGCCTGAAGCACGGCGCGGATCGCGAACAGGAAGAAGCCCAGCGCGGCGATAAAGAACACGAAGGCCATCGACTGGCCGGCGAAGCCCATGAACAGCAGCACCACGGCGCTCATCATCATGGTGCTCATCATAATGCTGCGGCGGCCCATGCGGTCCGACAGATTGCCGGCGATGGGCGAGGCAATGAAACCGGCCGCCTGCAGACCGAACATGCAGGCGCCGACCCATTGCGCCGAATAGCCCATCTGGTTGCCCAGATAGATCGGCAGGAAGGCGAGCAGCGAGCCCTGCGTCATAGACCGGAACGACGAGCTGACCGAGAGCAGCAGCAGCGTCTTGTTCTTCATCAGCTTGGCGAAGCCGATGAGCGTCGCCTTCAGCGACTCGCTGACAGACTTGCCGCGATTTGTGCTGGAATCGATGTTCAGGCGACCGAGGTAGAGCAGGATCATCGCCGACATGAAGATGCCCGGCACGACGTTCATCAACATCACTTCGCGCCAGGTGAACATTGTCAGCAGCGCGCCCACCACCAGCGGCGCAACGGCGTCGCCGACGTTGCCGCCCATGCCGTGCAGCGCCACCACGAAGCCCTTGCGGTCGGGGAAGCGGCGCGCCAGCAGCGGGATCGCGGTCGGGTGCCAGATGTTGTTGCCGATGCCGATGAGCGTGGTGCAGATCGCCATCATCCAGAAAGCGTTGGCGTAGCCCATCAGCAGATACGGGAAGCCGATCCAGAACAGCGACAGCGCCATCAGCATGCCCTTGCGGCCGATGGAGTCGACGATCAAGCCGCCCGGGATGTTCGACAGCGCGCCCGCCACATACTGGAAGGTCAGGATCGCGCCGATTTCCTGATACGAGAGGCCAAGCTCGCGGCCGATCATCGGCAGAATGAGGTAGAAGGTCGCCGGATACCAGTGCGTCAGCGAATGCCCGATCGTAATCACAGCCGCTTCGAGAAGTGAGCGTTGCTCGACCTTGTCGTCGGATGTTGCGATCGCTGACATGTTTTGCTCCCGGCGCGGCGTGTGGCGGACGAGGCCTTTCGGGACGGACTTCTTGGGACCGTTCGGGGCAGGCGTCGGGCAATGGGGCTGTCGGCCCGGCGCGCGCGAGCCGACGTTTTCTGGTTACGCGCGGTTCGGCGGGTTGGCAAGAGGTCTGCCGCTGCCGCGTGCTTACCCGGGGTTAACCACCCGCCGAGCGGGCGAGCGCGCGTTTGGCATTCGGCAAACAATCCAGCCTAGACCGAATGCAGGGTCCGGATGCGGACCGGAACAAGGGGAACGACATGGCCGAAGCTCGCCATTCGGAACGCGCCCGCTCCCTGCTCGGCGCGCAGATCTATCTGAACAACCGGCAGTCGACGATCGAATGCCAGATCCGCAACATTTCCGCCAAGGGCGCGAAGCTGGTGATCGCCGACACGATCGCGGTGCCGGAGGAATTCGAGATCAACATTCCCCAGAAGGGCCGGACGTTCAACGCCCGCGTCATCTGGCGCACGCCGCGGGAAAGCGGCATCGAGTTCATCGCCGCCCCCGCCGCCGAGGAAGCCCCCGAGGCGGATGCGCCGGACGAGGCTTACCGCCGCATCCGGTCGCTGGAAGCCGAGAACGCGGCGCTGCGCAAGAAGATCGTCGAGCTGCAATACCGGCTCGAGCGCTGGTCGGAATCGCTCTGACGCGCCTGCCCTGCTAGGCTGCTCCCGACCCGGGAGCCCTATGCAAAACCCCATTCGCCTGTCCGCGAACATCTCCATGATGTTCGCCGAACTGCCGTTCCTCGACCGGATCGAGGCGGCAGCGCGCGCCGGTTTCGCGGCGGTGGAATGCCATTTCCCCTACGACCTCGACCGATCCGCCATCGCGGCACGGCTGGCCAGCGCAGGCGTGCCGATGAATGGGATCAACACGCCGCCTGGCGATCCCGGCCGGGGCGAGTTCGGCTTCGCGGCCGTGCCGGGCCGGGAGGACGATTTTCGCCGCGGCCT
>CANJEY010000201.1 GCA_947472615.1 Beijerinckiaceae bacterium | reverse complement strand
GTCGCATCGCGCCCGGCCTCGAATTGCGGCTTGATCAGCGATAGCAGAAAAGCGCCGGGCGTGGCGAATTTCAGCGCATGCGGCAGCACGAGCTTCTGCGAGATGAAACTCACGTCGCAGACGATCAACGACGGCGGCTCGTCGAACCCCGGCAGTTTGCGCGCGTCCATGCCCTCCAAAGCGGTCACGCGCGGATCGGCCGCGATGCGCGGATGCAACTGGCCGTGCCCGACGTCGATTGCGAAAACCCGCCGTGCGCCGCGTGACAGCAGCACGTCGGTGAATCCGCCGGTCGATGCGCCAACGTCGAGGCAGACACGATCCGAGGCGTCGACGCCGAAATGGTCGAGGGCGGAGACGAGCTTCAGCCCGCCGCGCGACACCCATGGATAGGCGGCCTGCGCGGAAATCGTCGCCTCAGGGGCGATCGGCTCCGACGGCTTGCGGACCGGACGCCCGTCGCAGATCACGAGCCCCGCCTCAATCGCCTCGCGCGCTTTGGCGCGGCTCTCGAAGAAGCCGCGCTCGACGAGCGCAATGTCGGCGCGTTTCGTGGTCGGTTGCGTCGCGTTCACCGGGGCGAAATCCAGTCTTCCAGTTTCAGGCCCTGTACGCGCTGGAATTCGCGCATGTTGCCGGTGACGAGGATCAACCCCGACGCCAGCGCATGCGCGGCGATCCAGAGGTCATTGCCGCCGATGATCGTCCCGGTCCGTTCGAGTTCGACGCGGATGCGGCCATATTGCGCGGCTGCTGAGGCTGGCATCGGCAGCGCGGGGGCGAGATCGACAATACGTTGCAGCACGTTCAGCGCCGCCGCCGGATCGGCGCTGCGCAATGCGCCGCGATGAAGCTCTCCATGCGTGATCACCGACATGGCGACTTCGCCTGATTTCAGCATGGCAAAGCGTTGCACGAGATGCGGCGGGCGGGCGCGCCGCAGAAAGATGCAAGTGTCGGTGTCGAGCAGATAGGTTGGGGTCACAGACCCTCGCGCTCCTGCGGCGGGAGGTCGTCGCGACGCTCGATCTCCTCGGGCAATTGGGCGAACAAGTCGAGCAGATGCTCCAGTCCGGCGCACTTTTCTCGCAGGACAATTTCATCGCCTCGGCGGAAAATCTCCACGTCCGGCCCCTGCATGCGAAATTCGCGCGGCAGACGGACAGCCTGACTGTTTCCGGATTTGAAAAGACGGGCGGTGGGCATGGGGCATCCTGTATATACAGTTACGTATATACGTTACCAGTCCCCGAAATTCAAGAAACCGCCGCCTCAGGCGATCAGGCTCCGGGCCGCCTCGGCATCGCGGCCGAGCGTAGAAAGCACCTTCGCCACGATCGCCTTCGCGTCGAGACCGGCGCGGCCGTAGAGCTTTTCAGGCTTGTCCTGATCGTAGAACGCGTCCGGCAGCACCATGCTGCGGACCTTGAGGGGCGCGCGGCCGTCGAGCGCGCCGTCTTCCACGAGGGTTTGCAGCACGTAGGAGCCGAAACCGCCCATCGAACCTTCCTCGATGGTGATCAGAACCTCATGGTTGGCGGCGAGACGGCGCACCAGATCGACGTCAAGCGGCTTGGCGAAGCGGGCGTCGGCCACCGTGGTCGGCAGTCCGTAGCCGGCCAGATCCTCGGCGGCCCTGAGGGCTTCCTGAAGGCGGGTGCCGAGCGACAGCAGCGCGACGCGCGAACCCTCGCGCAGGATGCGGCCCTTGCCGATGGGCAGCGGCACGCCGGTCTCCGGCAGTTCCACACCGACGCCGTCACCGCGCGGATAGCGGAACGCAATCGGTCCGGAATCGAAGGCGGCGGCTGTCGCCACCATGTGGGTCAATTCGGCCTCGTCGGCGGCGGCCATCACCACCATGCCGGGCAGGCAGCCCAGATAGGCGATGTCGAACGAGCCCGCGTGCGTCGAGCCGTCCGCCCCCACCAGTCCGGCGCGGTCAATGGCGAACCGAACCGGCAGATTCTGGATCGCCACGTCGTGCACCACCTGATCGTAGGCGCGCTGCAGGAAGGTGGAATAGATGGCGCAGAACGGCTTGTATCCTTCCGCCGCCAGACCGGCGGCGAACGTCACCGCATGCTGTTCGGCGATGCCGACGTCGAAGGTGCGCGTGGGAAATTCTGCACCGAACAGGTCGAGCCCGGTGCCGGACGGCATGGCGGCCGTGATGGCGACGATCTTGTCGTCCTTGCGGGCTTCCTTGATCAGGCTTTCGGCGAAGACGCGGGTGTAGGAGGGCGCATTGGCCTTCGGCTTCGTCTGCTTGCCGGTGATGACGTCGAACGTGTTGACGCCATGATACTTGTCGTCGGAGGCCTCGGCGGGCCGGTAGCCCTTGCCCTTCTGGGTGACGACATGGACCAGAACCGGGCCGGGCTGCTTGTCGCGCACGTTCTTCAGCACGGGCAGCAGATGGTCGAGGTTGTGTCCGTCGATCGGCCCGACGTAGTAAAAGCCCAGTTCCTCGAACAGGGTGCCGCCGGTCCAGAAGCCGCGGGCGAATTCCTCGGTGCGCTTGGCCTTCTGGTAGAAGAATTTGGGCAGTTTCGCGGCCAATTGCTTGGCGGTCTCGCGCAGCGTCCTGTAGGCGCCGCCTGACACGAGCCGCGCCAGATAGGCCGACATGGCGCCGGTCGGGGGCGCGATCGACATGTCGTTATCGTTGAGAATCACCACCAGCCGCGAATGCAGATGGCCGGCATTGTTCATTGCCTCGTAGGCCATGCCGGCTGACATGGCGCCGTCGCCGATGACGGCGATCACGTTGTTCGAGCCGCCCGACAGGTCGCGCGCCACCGCCATGCCGAGTCCGGCGGAAATCGATGTGGACGAATGGGCGGCCCCGAACGGGTCGTATTCGCTTTCCGAACGCTTGGTGAAGCCCGACAGCCCGCCGCCCTGCCGCAGGGTGCGGATTCGGTCGCGCCGGCCGGTCAGGATCTTGTGCGGATAGGCCTGATGGCCGACGTCCCAGATCAGCCGGTCGCGCGGCGTGTCGAACACGTAATGCAGCGCGACGGTCAGTTCGACGACGCCCAGACCCGCGCCCAGATGCCCGCCAGTGACCGAAACCGCGTCGATCGTCTCCGTGCGCAGTTCGTCGGCGACCTGTCGCAGGTCCGATTCGGGCAGGCGGCGGAGAGCGTCGGGATCGTTGATCTGGTCGAGGAGCGGCGAACTGGAAATCGGAGTCACATCATGCTGGTGCGGCGGCGCGCCGCTGAATGACAGATAGGTCGCGCGAGGCTTACACCAAGTCATCCGGAACCGCCATCGTCCCGCAGGCGTTCAGGCTTCGGCGGGGCTGTCGTCCCGAACCGGAGATCCTTTTCATGACCGATACAATTTCCCGCCCGCATAAACCCCGCTCGCTTGGCGAGGCGATGGTCCGCCTCGAACATCAATGGGGCTATTTTCTGGCGCTCGGGGCGCTGTTTGTCCTGTTGGGGATGGTCGCCCTCGCGATGGTCGCATTCGCCACGATCGCGTCCGTCGTCATGCTTGGCGCGTTTCTGGCGATCGCCGGGCTGGCCGAGATTGTTATCGGGTTTCGGTCGCGCACATGGGGGCGTTTTTTCCTGTGGGTCGTGGCCGGCCTGCTGTACGTCGCCGCTGGCGTGGCGGCGATCGCCCAGCCGCTCTTGGCGGCGGCGATCTTCACGTTGGCGCTCGGCGCGGGCCTGACCGCGACCGGACTGATGCGCGTCTGGATCGGGTTCGAGATGCCGTCCGGCGCCAGAGGCTTGGCGCTCCTGTCTGCGGTCGTGACCACGGCGCTCGGCGTGCTCATCGTCATCGGTTGGCCCGCCAACAGTTTCTTTATTCTGGGCCTGATGCTGGCGGTCGACCTGATGTTCTCCGGCTGGAGCTGGATCGGCTTCGGGCTCGCCTTGCGAGCGCGGGCGAAAACGCCACAGCCGTGAAAAGCCGGTTAATCAGGACCATAAAACATCGGTCCGGCTGCTGTCCGATTGGGCAATCATGCCATCCGAAATAGCCCAGCCCCAGCCGGGCCGAAACGTCGCGCCCCCGGGAGCCGCTTCCCGGGAAATGCTGATTGTCTGACAAAATTCAGCTATTTATTGCTCGAAATGCGCGGCCCGGCCACGGCGTCGCGGCGTGTTCTACTTAACTCTTATTCATCTCCTCGATGCCATATGCATTAAGGGCGACGGGCAATAGCGAGTCGGACTCCTGGCGGCAGCCAGCAAGAGCAACATTGAACTTCGAAGGCGGCGGCAATGAACAAATGGGTCTATACGTTCGGCGACGGCAAGGCCGAAGGCGCGAGCGAAATGCGCAACCTGCTGGGCGGCAAGGGCGCCAATCTGGCGGAAATGTCGAATCTCGGCCTGCCCGTGCCCCCGGGCTTCACGATCACCACGGAAGTCTGCACGGCGTTCTACGCCAACGGCCGCAAGTATCCCGACGAGCTGACCGCGCAGGTCGACGCCGCGCTGGCGCATACCGGCAAGCTGGCGAGCCGCACGTTCGGTGACAATTCCAATCCGCTGCTCGTATCGGTGCGCTCCGGCGCGCGCGCCTCGATGCCCGGCATGATGGACACGGTGCTCAATCTCGGCCTTAACGACGTCACCGTGGAAGCAGTCGCCAAAAGCTCCGGCGACGAACGCTTCGCGTACGACAGCTATCGCCGCTTCATCCAGATGTATTCCAACGTGGTGCTCGACATCGACCACCACAATTTCGAGGAGATCCTCGAAGAGTACAAGGATCACAAGGGCTTCATGCTCGATACCGATCTCGTCGCCGCCGACTGGCGCGAGATCATCAAGCGCTACAAGGCGAAGGTGCAGGAGACGAGCGGCAAGCCGTTCCCGCAGGAGCCGAAGGAGCAATTGTGGGGCGCGATCGGCGCGGTGTTCGGCTCGTGGATGAACCAGCGGGCAATCACCTACCGCCGTCTGAACGATATTCCGGAAAGCTGGGGCACCGCTGTCAACGTGCAGGCCATGGTGTTCGGCAACATGGGCGATACGTCGGCGACCGGCGTCGCCTTCACCCGCAACCCGTCGACCGGCGCGCATGAGTTGTATGGCGAATTCCTCGTCAACGCGCAGGGCGAGGACGTGGTGGCCGGCATCCGCACGCCGCAGAACATCACCGAAGCCGCCCGCATTCAGGCGCATTCCGACAAGCCGTCCATGGAGACGGTGATGCCGGAGGTCTATGGCGAATTTGTCCGCATCACGCATCTGCTCGAAAAGCATTACCGCGACATGCAGGACATGGAATTCACCGTCGAGCGCGGCAAGCTGTGGATGCTGCAGACCCGCAACGGCAAACGCACTGCGAAGGCTTCGCTGCGCATCGCGGTCGAGATGGCGAACGAAAATCTGATCACGCAGGAAGAGGCCATCACCCGCGTCGATCCAGCGGCGCTCGATCAATTGCTGCATCCGACGATCGACCCCAAGGCCGAGCGCAAGATTCTGGCTTCGGGTCTGCCGGCCTCGCCGGGCGCGGCCTGCGGCGAGATCGTGTTCAATTCCGACGAGGCCGAGAACCTCAAGGGTCAGGGCCGCAAGGTCATTCTGGTGCGCGTCGAGACATCGCCGGAGGACATTCACGGCATGCACGCCGCCGAGGGCATCCTGACGACGCGCGGCGGCATGACCTCCCACGCGGCCGTCGTGGCGCGCGGCATGGGCAAGCCCTGCGTGTCGGGCGCCGGCACGATCCGCATCGACTACGCAGCGCAGACGCTCGTCGCCTCCGGCAAGACGCTGAAGAAAGGCGACGTCATCACCATCGACGGCTCGACCGGGCAGGTGCTTGAAGGCCAGGTGGCCATGCAGCATCCCGAACTCTCGGGCGAATTCGCCACCCTGATGGGCTGGGCCGACGCCGCGCGTCGCATGAAGGTGCGCACCAACGCCGACACGCCGGCCGACGCGCGCGTTGCGCGCCAGTTCGGCGCGGAAGGCATCGGGCTCTGTCGCACCGAGCACATGTTTTTCGAGGACGAGCGCATCGTGGCGGTGCGCGAGATGATCCTCGCCGACGACGAAGCTGGCCGCCGCGCCGCGCTCGCCAAGCTGCTGCCGATGCAGCGCAAGGATTTCACGGCGCTGTTCGAAATCATGTCGGGCCTGCCGGTGACGATACGTCTGCTCGATCCGCCGCTGCATGAATTCCTGCCGCACACCGACGAGGAAGTGGCGGAAGTCGCCAAGGCCACGGGCGTGAGCGCAGAAAAGCTGAAGCGCCGCGCCGCCGAACTGCACGAATTCAATCCGATGCTGGGCTTCCGCGGCGTCCGCATCGCGATCGCCTATCCGGAAATCGCCGAAATGCAGGCGCGCGCCATCTTTGAAGGCGCTGTCGCGGCCAACAAGGCGACCGGACAGCCGGTGACGGCCGAGGTGATGATCCCGCTGGTGATGACCAAGCCGGAATTCGACCTCATCCGCGCCCGCATCGTGGCGATGGCGGATGCGGTGGCGAAGGAAACCGGCGTGGTCATTCCCTATCAGGTCGGCACCATGATCGAACTGCCGCGCGCCTGCCTGCGCGCCGGGGAAATCGCCGAGACGGCGGAGTTCTTCTCGTTCGGCACCAACGATCTGACGCAGACGGCGCTCGGCATCTCGCGCGACGACGCCTCGTCGTTCCTTGGGCCGTACACCGCGAAGGGTATCCTGCCTTACGATCCATTCGTGACGCTCGATCAGGAGGGCGTCGGCGAACTCGTCGCCATCGCGGCGGAGCGCGGCCGCAAGCAGCGTCCGGGGATGAAGCTCGGCATCTGCGGCGAACACGGCGGCGATCCGGCCTCGATCCACTTCTGCGACAAGGTCGGCCTCGATTACGTCTCTTGCTCGCCGTTCCGCGTGCCGATCGCGCGCCTCGCGGCCGCGCAGGCGGCGCTCGGCAAGAAGGCGGCCAGTCAGGCGTAAGTCAGGCAGGCGAAAAATCATGCGCAACGGGCTGTGGATCATCCTTCTGGTCCTCAGCCTGTCAGCCTATGCGCTCTGCATGGCGTTCGACGCCTTCCTGATCGACGGACCGGAGCCCTCCGCGTGGTCCAGTCCGTTCATGCTGCTGCTGTTCGGCTGGATGGGCATTTTCGGCGGCGCGGTGGCATGGTTCGCCAATCCGCTGCTGCTGGCGAGCTGGATCCTGCTCGTTTGCGGACTGAGCCGCGTGGCGCTCTGGATCGCAGGCGGCGCGCTGCTCACCGGCCTGTCGTTTCTGACCATCGACTCGCTGCTCATCAGCGAAGCGCCAACCTTCGCGCATATCACGCGGCTGGGGGCGGGCTACTGGCTCTGGCTCGTCAGCATGGGGCTCGCGATGGTGGCGGGACTCGCGCGGGCGACGGCGCAGGCGTCTCGGTTCCGGTCAGAAAAGACTTCCCTGTGAGGCGGCTTTCTTCGGCGCGGCGGATTTCCTGATGTTCGGCAGCGCGGGCGTCGGGTCGAGGACCGGGGCGTTTTGCAGAGGGGTCTGCACCTGCGGATTGTCGTTGGCGACGCGATTGACGTCCGTCGAGATCGCATAGAGTTCCAGCACGTCGTCGGCTGACGGCTTCACCAGCGCCGATACCTCGGCTGGCTCGGCGTCGCCGTCGAGCCAGAGGTCGAAATCCTGGGGCTCCAGGATCACCGGCATGCGGTCGTGGATCGCCGACATCGGCCCGTTGGCCGAGGTGGTGACGATGCAGGCGGTGTCCATCTCCTCGCCGTTCGGGCCGGTCCAGCTTTCCCACAATCCGCCCAGAGCCATCGGTGCGCCGTCGCGGCGGCGGAACAGGTAGGGCTGCGCCGGCGGCGCGCCCTTGCCGGAGCCGTAGCGCTTCCATTCGTAGAACGCGTCGGCGATGAAGATGCAGCGGCGGCGCTTGAAGGCGTTGCGGAAACTCGGCTTCTCGGCGACGGACTCGCCGCGCGCGTTGATCACCAGTGGAAAGTCCTTCGGGTCTTTGACGAAGCCGGGCAGGAAGCCCCATCGCATCAGCACGAAATGACGCTGCTGGCTGCCATCGGGCTGCCGCTCCATGCGCACGACCGGAACGGGCTGCGTCGGC
>CANJEY010000200.1 GCA_947472615.1 Beijerinckiaceae bacterium | reverse complement strand
CGGGCGGCACGAGTTCGGTGTTGTAGCCCGGCGTGAGGATATAGAGGTTGGTGGCGACCCACGTTCCGGCGGGGTCGTAGAAGTCTTTCGGCAGGCGTTTCGCGCTGTCAGGAATGTAGCTTGCGACCAGCCCCTCGCGCACAAGCGCCGGCGCGCCGAAGCCGTCGAACACATCGGCCTGCACGCGACCCGCCTTCGCCTCGTTGGCGATGCGCAGCACGTTTTCGGCTGCCGTGGTGCGGACGTAGTCGACCTTCACGCCATATTTTTTCTCGAAAGCGGCCGCGACGGGCGTGACGAGCTGGTCGATGACAAGCGCCGAATACCAGGTGACGCGACCCTCTTTCTTCGCCGCATCAATGAGCGCCTGATCGGCGGCGCGCGCTGGACTCGACGTCACGACGGCGGTCGTCAGAAGCGCCGACACAAGCCAATGGCTGCGAATGTTCATTCCATCCTCCCCGGTGCGCTCTGCGGCGCTGATGGGCGGATGATGACAAGTTCGGCCACAGGCGGCAAGGCGCGCCAGATGTTCAGCCTTTCGGTCGCTCCGTCATCCATCGCTGAAGGGCGACGACCGACCAGAGGCCTTCGACGACCCCGAACGGCCAGGCGCCTTGCAGAAACCCATAGGCGGACGCGAGAATGCATGTTCCGGAGAACGCCAACACGAACCAGTGACTGCGGCTCTCCAGCGCGTAGCACACCATCATGGACGTGACGGCAATCAGGCCGAAGAGCGTGAGCCCGTCCATCAATCGCCGATTTCGCCGGGATCGAACGCGCCGTCGTCGCGGATGGTCGCAGCCGTGCGCGGGCCAAGTAGCAGCGGCGACCCCGAGGGACGCGGCGGCGCAAGCGGCGGGGCGCGGTTGATGCGCGACGCATTGCCGAGCCGGGTCGGGTCCGGCGGCGCGCCGACGTCGAGCGAGCCCAGCGCCATGGCGCGTTGTGAATTCTGCGGCGTGATGCGGCGCAGTTTCGCGACGTCGAGTTCTTCGTCGAGTTGCGGCGGGTCCGGCAATCCATCGTCGAGACGCGACGGCGGCGGCGTCAACTGCTGGGCGGGCGTCGGCTTGCAGTAGCGGCGGGGGCCGGTCTTCGTGTTGCCGTGGGCGGCCAGATCGACGTGGATATGGTTGTAGTGGAACGAATCTGAACCCGGTCCCAGCACGGTGGTGAAATAGGCGCAGGCGCCCGCGTGCGCCTCGCGCAGGAAGGCTTTCTCTTGCTCGTCGCCCTTCGTCCACGCCTTGACGACGACGATGTCGCGTCCGTCCGCCAGCCTGAAGCCGCCGATGTCCATGGCGTTGCCGAACGCATGTTCAGAGAGCTTCGCGCCACGAATATTGTCGATCGGCCGGCACGAGAATGCGCCCATCGACGAGACCTTCACCACGCGTTGCCCGAAGCGCGCCATGGCGGACGGTTGAACGACTTCCGCGAGCCATTGCTCGAGCGCCGCCGTCATCGGGCAGCCGAGAGTCTGTTCACTGTTGAGTTCAACCGCACCGCCCGCGAGGCGTGTCACCTTCAGGGGCGTTAAAAGTCCGCAGATGCCGGGACCATCGATCGTTCGCGCCGGCTGCACATAGGCGGAGAATGCGACGCGCTTCTCGGCGAGGCACTGGCGCTCGGCGGCGTCGCGCCACGCCGGCCGTTGCGGCCGCTGCAGAACCCCGCAACCGGATACGCTCAACAACAAAACCGCCGTAACGGCATATGCCCATACGCAACGCGACATAAGCCGACAAATGCGCGCGATTTGTTAACCGCCATTCAAGGATCACGGTTAACGAATTGCGACTCGCGGAATTTCCGCGTGTGAATTCAGGGGCCGAACAGCATGCGGCCGATGATCCTGCCGGGCAGCATGGTAAATGCGCCTGCGCCGAGCAGACCGTAGAACGCGCCCTGCATGGCGCGCGCGTGACCGGCGATGTCGCCATTGCGCCGCCGCCAGACCGCGAGCGGCAGCGTCACCAGCGTGACGATCGACAGGATGTGGATCGGGCTAAACCAGCCGGGGATCACCTCCCGGATGGCGAAGGACGACAGCGCCGTCACTCCCATCAGGACGATCCACGCCCAGCCCACTGCGCGATGGGCCGAAGTACCCTTGCGCATGAACAAAACTGCGCCGCCGACTCCGAGCGCGAGCACGGCGACGGCGGCGTGAAGTTTGATGGCGTCGGACGCGGCGAGGATGGGTTCGAGCGTCACGACGCAAGCCTCAGTTGGCGGTCTGGCGGGCGGCCGGATCGGCTGGAGGCGGCGACGAACGGCGCTGGTTCATGAAGCGATCGAACTCTTCCCGATCGCGGGCGCGGCGTAGTCCTTCCATATAATTGGCGAATTCCTGCTCGGCGGCGGCGAGCTTGCGGCGTTCTTCTTCGAGACGGGCGAGTTCCGCGGTGCGCCAGTCGTCGAAGGCGCTGTTGCCGGTGGACCGACTGCCAAAGCCGCGCCAGTCGCGGGCCGAATGTTCAGAACGCTGATGCCTGCAATTCCACATGCCGCTATCTCCCCATTTGGCCCACATGCGGGCCGGAAAACCCACTTCCCAGCGCTCACGCGCAAAATCCGCCAGATGGCCCTGATGGCCTGCGTTGCGCTGCCAGACCTTCATTAGCAGCACCGCGAGGCCGATCGGCCAGAAGACGATGAAACCCAGAACCATCGCGACGATCTCGGTGGGTCGCCACGGAAGGCCGCGACAGCCGCGGCGGCGGGAGGGGCCGGCGCCGTCCTGGCCCGATCCCGCATCATTCGAGTGCGCATATGCGTGCATGAAAGCGCTCCTTGCCGGGGCAGACGCCCCTCACCACATGCGGTGCGCCGAAGCACTCCTGCATGTTAATGTTACATACATTTACATTGATCGACTGACAAGGGGGCGCGGGGACGGCGCGTCGAAAAATTTTCGGGAACGCCGGGATGCGGGTCGGGACGGCGCGCATCAATGCCGCTTGAAGGCGTCCTTGATGAAGACGGTCAGCAGCATCCGATCGTCCGACGCGTGAATGGCGAAACTGTCGGCGCGGGTTTCAGTCCCATCGTCCTCCAGATAGCGGGGTATCTGCCAGACGCCGTAGAGAGCGTCATTATAGGCCGACAGCAGGTCGGGATAATCGCCGACTCGCACGTCCACGAGGCGCGTATAGGACAAGAGCTTGATCGTGTAGCGGGGCATTCCGGAATTCCTGTCCGCTCCGCCTGACTGGGCGCGAATTTGCGCCGCACCCGCCATGATACGATCAAAACCGTCAATAGATGAACTTTATCCGCGACCCGGCGGAGATGCCGCAGGCTCGACCGCCGACTGCACCAGCGCCGTCACCGACCGCATCAGAATTTCGTGCGGATCGCAGTCGGGATTAGCGGCGTCGAGATGGCCGCCGAGCATGAGCGTCGCCGCGCCGTGCGACAGCGTCCAGATCTGCATCGCCAGCGTTCGCGCGCCACGCACAGAGGCGCCCGAATGCTGCAGCACCACCGCCGATGCGCCGATCAGGATGTCGAGGGCAGACTGGCCGGCTGCGCCAGTCTCGGCAGGCTTCAGGTTCGCGGCGTTGCTGAACATCGCCGTGTATAGGCCGGGCTCCTCCTTGGCGAAGCCCAGATAGGCGGTTCCCATACGGCGGAACGCCGTCATCGGATCTGGCCGCCCGGCGTCCCAGGCGGCCGACAGGCGCACGGCGAACTGCTCGAAGCCACGCCGGGCCAACTCGCCCATCAGATCTTCGCGGTCGGAAAAATGCCGATAGGGCGCGGCCGCCGTGACGCCAACGAGCTTGGCGGCTTCCGCCAAGGTAAATCCAGCCGGCCCACGTTGGGCGATCAGTGAGCGCGCCGCCTCGATCAGCGCGTCTTTCAGACGGCCGTGATGATAGCCCCGGCGCTCGGAGCCGAGGAAGGACTGCTTGAGGAAGCGCTTCTCGTGATCCATGGCTCAGGGACGCAGACCATAAGGCCGGCCGGTCCGCAAGACGATATCGCCGCGCAAGCCCGAAGCCGCAATATGCGGGCTGGCGATCAACCAATCGTCAACCATTGCGGGCGATCCGCCGCTTGAAAAGCCGAACGCCTGTACAATATCGTTGGAACTCCACCTCATTCAACGGGTTATGCGATGACGAACGATCGGGTTTCCCAAATGCTGCGCCGCACACACGTCGACATGCTCGCCTTCTGTGCCGCGCTGGCGGTGGCGGGACTGTTTGTTCTCGGCGTCGCGAGCTGAATTCGCGCCGCTGCGCCGGACGCCCTCAACACTTATTTACGGGTCCGATACGAAATATTGAGGCGGGGCCTTGGCAAGCGCCCCGGCGCACCCCCATATGTCATGCGCTCTGGCATAGACCCGGAGCTACAAGGGAGAACACCGTGTTTCGTCTTTCCAGCGTTCGCAGCATAGCCGCCCTCGGGCTGACCGCCGTGATCGCGCTAGCGCCGGCGATCGCCGAGGCGCGTGCGGGTCTCGGCAGCTCGTCCGGCAGCCGCGGATCGCGCACCTCATCGGCGCCCCCCTCCACCGCAACCGCCCCGCGCACCGCGCAACCGATCGAAAGGTCGGCGGCTCCGGCGACGCAGCCGGGCTCCGCCGCGTCGCGGCCCGCCACGGCTCCCCAGCCGAGTGGCGGCTTCTTCGGCTCGGCGCTAGGCCGCGGCCTGATGGGCGGCCTGCTCGGCGCTGGCCTCATGGGCCTCCTCATGGGCAACGGCCTCATGGGCGGCCTCGGCTCGATGATGTCGTTCCTTGGCCTGATCCTGCAGCTCGGCCTCGTGTTCCTGCTCGTCAAACTGGCGATGAACTGGTTCGCCAGCCGCCGGCAGCAGCAGCCCGCAACGGCGGCTGCTAGCGCGGGTCCGTCCCCCATGTCGGCGCGCTCCGCGCTCGGCGGGTTGGGCGGCGGCTCGGGCATGGGCTCAGGTAGCGGCTTCGGCGGCGCTGCGCCCTCCGGCAAGCTGACCATCGAAAGCGAGGACTATAGCGCCTTCGAGCACATTCTGGCGAATGTGCAGACGTCGTTCGGCGAGGAAAACCTCAACGCGCTGCGTGCGCTGGCGACATCCGAAATGGTGTCGTACTTCGCCGAGGACATCGCAGAGGTCGTCCGCAAGGGGCATGCGAACCGCGTCTCGGGCGTGAAGCTCCTGCAGGGCGACCTGTCGGAAGCCTGGCGCGAGGACGGCTCGGACTACGCCACCGTGGCGATGCGCTTCTCGCTCGTCGACACGACCGTCGACCGCGTCACCGGCAAGCTCGTTTCAGGCGACGCCAGCGGCCCGGTCGAGGCGACGGAAGTGTGGACCTTCGTGCGGCCGACCGGCTCAGGTGTCCGCGACTGGAAGGTTTCGGCGATCCAGCAGGTCTGATCGCCGCACTCTGACTGACGACAGAGCCCCGCTCCACCGAGCGGGGCTCTTGCGGTTGCGAGCCCGATTTACTCCAGCCGATTGTGCGCCCGCCCCGCCCCGCTTATGAAGAGCCGACTTTTGGCTGGAGTAGGCGGATATGAGCGGAGCTTTCAAGATCGTCGGCATTTCGGGCAGCCTGCGTAAGGCGTCCTTCAACACGGCGGCGCTGCGCGCCTGCGCCGAACTGATGCCGGACGGCGTGACGTTCGAGATCATCGAAATCGGGCATCTGCCGCATTACAACGAAGATCTTCGGGTCAACGGCGGCTTCCCGGCCGACGTCGAGGCGTTCCGCGCCAAGATCGCATCGGCCGACGCCATCCTGTTCGCGACTCCCGAATACAATTACGGCGTCACCGGCGCGCTGAAGGACGCCATCGACTGGGGTTCGCGCCCGCCGAACCAGCCGTTCGCCGGCAAGCCTTACGGGATGATAAGCGTCACCGGCGGCATTCTGGGCGGCGCGCGCGGACAATTGCCCCTGCGTCAGATCATGATTTCGCTCGACGGCATGCCGATCAACAATCCGCAGGTCTATATCGGCAACGCGAAAGAGAAGTTCGACGCCAATCTGAACTTCACCGATCAGGCGGGCCGCGACTTCATCAAGCAATTGCTGGTCAAGATGGTCGCGCTGGGCCGCCAGTTGAAGAAATAGCGCGCCGCGTCAGCGCGCCGCCCTGCCCCAACCGCCGCCCGTCGGCGTCTCGACCGTGATCGCCTCGCCCGCTTCGAGCGACGTCTGGTCGCAGCCGGCCAGTTCTTCCACGCGGCCGTCGAGGCGGCAGACGAAATTGCGTCCGAGCGCGCCTTCCTCGCCGCCCTCGGTGGCGAAGGCGCGCACGCGCCGTCGGCCAGACAGGATCGCCAGATCCATCGGCTCGCGGAAGCGCAGCGTGCGCGACACGCCATCGCCGGCGTTCCATTTGCCGCGTCCGCCGGACCCGCGCCGCACATGGAAGTCTTCCAGCACAACCGGAAAGCGCATTTCGAGAATTTCCGGATCGGTCAGACGTGAATTCGTCATATGCGTCTGCACGGCGCTGGCTCCGTCGAAACCTTCGCCCGCAGGCGCGCCAGAGCAGATCGTCTCGTAATACTGATAGCGCGCGTTGCCGAACGTCAGATTGTTCATCGTGCCCTGCGCGGACCCCAGCGCATGTAGAGCGCCGAACAGACAATCGGTGACGGCCTGACTGGTCTCGACATTGCCTGCCACGACCGCGGCCGGATAGGCTGGCGACAGCATTGACCCTTTCGGAATGACGATGTTCAACGGCCGCAGGCATCCGGCGTTCATCGGAATCTCGTCGTCGACCATCATGCGGAACACGTAAAGGACGGCTGCGCGCGTCACAGGTTCGGGCGCGTTGAAATTGTTGGGTTGCTGCGGCGACGAGCCGGTAAAATCCACCGTGGCTTCGCGCCCGGCTCGATCGACGGAGATGTTCACCGCGATGCGCGCGCCCTGATCGGTCTCAAGCGAAAATGCGCAATCGTGCAGACGGTCGAGCACGCGACGCACGCTCTCGGCCGCATTGTCCTGCACGTGTCGCATATAGGCCTGCACAACCGGCATCGAGAGCTCGGACACCAGACCCGCGAGCAACGAAACGCCCTTGGCGTTCGCGGCGATCTGGGCCTTCAGGTCGGCGATATTCTGCGCGATGTTGCGCGCCGGCCAGACGGCGCCCGCAAGGTGTTCGGCGATGTCCTTTTCGCGCAGGCGGCCGCGATCGACGAGTTTGAAATTATCGATGTAGACGCCTTCCTCGACGATGGTGGTGGCGCGCGGCGTCATCGAGCCCGGCGTGACGCCGCCGATGTCGGCGTGGTGGCCGCGCGACGCGACCCAGAGCACGATGCGCTTGCCGGCCTTGTCGAACACCGGCGTGCAGACCGTGATGTCCGGCAGATGCGTGCCGCCGTTGTACGGCGCATTCAGCGCGAACACATCGCCCTTGCGGATGCGGCCGCGATTCTGCCGCGCGATGGTTTCGACCGAACGATCCATCGAACCCAGATGCACCGGCATGTGCGGCGCGTTGGCGACGAGATTGGCGTCCGCGTCGAAGATCGCGCAGGAGAAATCGAGCCGCTCCTTGATGTTGACGGAACTGGCTGTGTTCTGCAGCGCGACGCCCATCTGCTCCGCCATCGACATGAAGCGGTTGTTGAAGATTTCCAGCATGATCGGATCGGCCTTGGCGCCGGCCGGTGCCTGACGGGCGAGTTTGCCGACGCGGCGCAACACCACATGATCCTTCGCGGTGATCTCGGCGCGCCAGCCATCCTCGATCACGATGGTCTGATGGGGTTCGATAAGCAGCGCGGGGCCGCGAACCGCTTGGCCGATGGACAATCGTTCGCGGCGAAACACCTTCGCGTTACGCATCGCGCCAGCCGAAAAGAAACGCGACGTCACCTCGGGCTTCGGCAATCTTGTTTTATCGGGCCGGCGCGACCGTTCGACGAAGCGCGCGCCGCCCCCCACCGCTTCAACCGTCAGCGCTTCGACCACCAGCGGCTTCGAGCGATCGACAAAGCCGAACCGGGCGCGATGCTGTCGCTCGAACGAGCGCTGCATAACGTCGATCGCCGCGAGATCGATCAGCAGCGGCGTATCGGTTCCGGCGTATCGCAAATGCGCGCGAGCGTGCGTTTCGATTAAGCTGCGGG
>CANJEY010000199.1 GCA_947472615.1 Beijerinckiaceae bacterium | reverse complement strand
GCGCGCACGTTGCGCGCCGCACCGGCGCGGTCGTCCATGTTTGAAACGTTCCGCACCACGGTCCTCGCAGCGGTCGGCCTGGGCGCGGGCTATTACGCCGGTCATTTCGCGCCGCGGTCGAAGATCGAAGAGGAAATAGCGGGCGAGTTGTCGCGCGACCTCGGTGGTCGACTGTCGCAATTCTTGCAAGCAAATGCGGACGGCATGAAGAGCAGCGCCGCGCATATGTTTGGCTTCTCGAAAGTCGCCGCCGCTTTGCTGATGGGACTCGCGCTCGTCGGGGAACAATTGAAGCCACGCACGCCCTGATGCCGAAGGTGGCGGCTGGCAAGGAGCCGCCAGCGGCGTCTGCGGAGGCCTATCCGCCGTCCGGAAAATCGCCCGCTGACGCGCCCCGGCGCGAATGGGCCGACATCGCCGCCGCCGTCTGGGCGCGCATCGGCGAAAACCGTGTCGTGGCTGTCGCCGCCGGTCTCACTTTTTATGCTTTGCTGGCGATCTTTCCGGGCGTCACGGCGATCGTGTCGATCTACGGACTGTTTGCCGATCCGGCGTCGATTTCCGTACATATGGGCCAGTTCAACGGCATCCTGCCCGAAGGCGGGATCAGCGTGATCGGCGACCAGATCGCCCTCATCGCCAACCAGCGCAACGACGCGCTTGGACTCGCATTCTTCGTCGGACTGTTGACTTCGATCTGGAGCGCCAACGCGGGCGTCAAGGCGCTGTTCGACGCCATGAACGTCGCCTACGGAGTTTCAGAGACGCGGAGCTTTGTGCGGTTGAATGCGCTGTCCCTGACCTTCACCGCCTCGTTCCTGCTGCTGGCCATCGTGGCGTTGGGCGGCGCTGTGGCCCTGCCGATCGCACTGCAGGCGATGTCGCTGCGATTCGACGATCTGGCGGTGCTGGCGAATTGGCTGCGCTGGCCGGTGCTGGCGCTCGTGGGAATTGCGTCGCTGGCCTTAGTCTACCGTTATGGCCCGGCGGGGGAGGAGCGGCCGTGGCGCTGGATCACGCCCGGCAGCGTCTTCGCTTCGATCGTCTGGCTGCTGGCCTCGGCGGCCTTCGCGTATTATTCCGCGAATTTCGGCAGTTACAACAAGACATATGGCACGCTTGGCGCCGTCATCGGCTTCATGACGTGGATCTGGGTCTCCGCGATCGTCGTGATGATCGGCGCCGAGATCAACGCCGAAACCGAAGGCGCGGCGAAACCTGCCGTCCAATCCAAGAATTGAAAGTTCAGGCGATCCAGCCGTGCTCTGTGCGGACTTCCCAGCGGCCCATATTCAGGTTCGCGATGGATGTCTGGCAATGTTCGCACAGGATTGAAGGGCGGTCGTCCGGGCGCGTCGTCAGATAAAGGTCGTCGCGCGAGATCTCGCCCCCGTCGTTCACCCAGTTACGGAAGTAGCCGCAGACGTGGTCGGCTTCGCAAACGATCTTCTGGCCCGGCGCGATTTTCATGTTTCCCTCGCTGCAATCGATTGCCGCTCCGGTGCGGCGAATGTGCAAAGCTCGATTTTTCGATAACGCCAGGACGCTGACGGCTCCCGGCCAAGCAAAACGCGGGCCGGAACTGGAAGTTCCTGCCGCCATGGTTAAAATTTTGACAATCAGCCTTCGCCGGCCGCCATCAGGGCCTTGGCGGTTTCCTCGAGTTCGACCGCCAGATCTGTCATGTCGATGCGGCCCTCACGGGCTTCGCCGATCAGTTCTTCGAGCCGTTTCCGGAATTCTTCGAGCGTCATCATGGCCTCCGCGCAGGACGCGGGAAAATCCGCGCGCAGTTCAATGGCCGGCGGCCGGACTCGTTCCGCCGATCAAACCTGCAGGGGGTGCGCGCCGCCGCGCCAATCGGTCGCGCGACATCGTCACATGCGACTGCTTCGGTCGGGCCATGTATTTATCTGCCGGCGGACAACACGACCGGAGGTGGACGATGTCGCGTCCTGTCCCGATTCTCGGGATCTTCATTGCTCTGGCCATCACCCTCGTGGCGTTGGCTGATGTTTTTTTGGGTCTTCACTGAACGCCGCCGCCCGGTTCGCCCGGCGGCTTGCGTCCCTCAATCAACCGGCCAGCGAAACATCGCCGCCGTGGTTGCAATCGTCAGCAGCGCCAAACCGGACACCAGCAGATCGACCACCTGAAAACCGATCATCCTCGCCTCCCATCTTTAGTGGGCCGAAAGTCGGAGATCGGGTGGGCGGCGTCCTTGTCCTAAATCAATTTCGGCTCGACGGGAGGCTCCGACCGGGCCGGTTTCTCCGCCGACTCCAGAGCCTTCACCTCGACCGCGACCTGCAGATCCTGCTTGCCGCCGCCGCGGATGACCCCGTCGACCGGGGACACGTCGGCGTAGTCGCGGCCGAAGGCGACCACGATGTGGTCGTTGCCGACGAAGATCGCGTTGGTGGGATCGAGATGCAGCCAGCCGAATTCCGGCCCGCACCAGATCGCCGCCCAGGCGTGGGAGGCGTCCGCCCCTTCGAGCCGCGGCTGTCCCTCGTGCGGAATAGTGCGGATGTAGCCGCTGACATAAGCGGCCGGCAGGCCCAGCCCGCGCAAGCCGGCGATCATGATGTGGGCGAAGTCCTGACACACGCCGCTTTTCGCCTCAAACGCCTCCGCCAGCGGCGTCGAGGCGTCGGTTGCGTCGGGGTCGTAGGTGAAATCCTTGTGGATGCGCCGCATCAGGTCTGCGGCGCTCTCCAGCACCGGCCGGTCTGGCGCGAAACTCTTGCGCGCATAGGCGGTGACCGAATCGCTCATCGGGGTCTGCCGGCCGGCGAAGATGAAATGAGCCGGGGAGTCCGGGGCCAGCGAATCCGATCCGGCGGCCGTTCGGGCGACCTGCTCCCATGTCGGCGTCAACTCGGGCGCAGGCGGTTCGCTGCGCCGCACCTCGACGCGCGCCGTCATCACGATGCGCAGCTTGGCGTGCGGCGTCGCGATGCGCGCCTCGACCACACGATTGCCGAAGAAATCCGTCGATTCGGCGGATGTTTCGGGCTTCGGCGTGAGTTCGAGCGCCGAGCGTATGACGGTTTGTCCGGCGTCGGATCGCGGCAGCAGCCGCATGGCGCAGCGGGTCGACGAGACGGGCGTCTCGTGGCTGTAGGTCGTGACGTGTTTGACGTCGTAGATCACGCGAGTTCCGCCGGACGGTCGAGGGAGTTGCGGCGCGCATTGTCCGAGAAGTAGCGGTCGCCGATGGCGTCCGCGATCCCCATCAGACGCTGCTCGATCGACAGGATGTCGGACACGTCGAGGTTGGTCGCCGCCTCCGCCGCCAGTTTGCCTCGCAGCCGGACTGACAGCTTGCGCTGTGGCTCCAGAACGCCGTCGTCGACCAGCGCAGGCAGCGCCGCCAGATGTTCGTCGATCCGGGCCAGTTGGAACGCCACCGAGCGGGGATTGAACTGATCGAGGATCGCTATGTCGAGCAGCGGCGCAACGGCCGCGCCGACCAGATAGCGCGACCGGTAGGTGATCTGCGAATCGATCAGCTCCAGCATGGCGTCGAGGGTTTCGATCGTGGCGTCGGTGTCGCAAAACTGGCGGGCGAAGCGGCAAGTGTTGATCGCGCGTTCCACCCGGCGGCCGAGGTCGAGGAAGTTCCAGCCGGCGACGCGGTTGAAATTCTCGCCGATCAGGCCCGACAGCGCCGATAGCGTATGCAGCGCGCGCTCGATATGTTCGATGATCTCGGGTTCGGATGCGCCGCGCGCGCCGATCCGGTCGAGCCGGTCGTCGAGCCGGCCCATCAGTTGCCAGATGTCCTGCGGCAGGCGCTCGCGGATGATGGACGCGCAGCGACGTGCGTTGCGGGCGTTGGAGAGCGCCGACCCGTAGGCCTTCTCCTCGCAGGCGGCTGCGCGCGCCATCGCGGTCGTCGGCAGGACGGCGGCTGCGCCCCGCGCCGGCGGCGGTACGGCCCCCCACGAGGCGAGCAGGCGTTCGAGCCGTGTAATGGTCTGCCGGTCGCCCGAATCGGCGGTGTGAGCGTCGGTCAGCCGGTTGCACAGGCAGCGCACCACCCGCAGCGTATCCTCGGCGCGCTCCAGATAGCGGCTCATCCAGAACAGATTGTCGGCGGCGCGGCTGGGCAGGAGGCCGAGGACGCGCACGATGCGGCCGCCGTCGCTCGGCGGCAACAGGGTGGCATGATCCGGCGTACGGTCGGCCAGCACCCAGACGTCGGCCGATTGCGCGCCTGAATCCATGGACACGGCGCGCACGTCGAGCTGGTCCGAAACGCGGCAGAAGCCGCCCGGCATGATGCGCCAGCCCTGTGGGGTGGCGGCGGCGAAGATGCGTAGCGAAAATGGCCGAGGCTGCAACTTGCCTTCGGTCCAGACCGGCATGGTCGACAGCTTGACGATTTCCTGTCCGACGTAATCGACGCCGCGATCCTGCATGGCGGCAACGAGGCGGGCGCGCTGCGCGGCGTCCATCTCCGCTCCGACAAGCGCCTGCTTGCCCGGAAATCCCGGCAGATTCTCGCGAAATGCGCCCGCGATGGAGAGGTCGTCGAGCGACTCGAGCGTTTCGGCGCGCTCAATGTCCTGTCCGCACCACCATGTGGCGATATTGGGCAATTTCAGTTGTTCGCCGGTCAGGCGGCGGGCCAGGACCGGCAGAAAACTCATCAGCGCTCGGGATTCGACCAGCGCCGCGCCCGGCATGTTGGCGACCGCGACCGCACCTTGACGGATGACGTTCAGCAGGCCCGCGACGCCAAGATGCGAGGCGGCGTTCAGCTCCAACGGATCGGTCCAGTCTGAATCGACGCGACGCAAGATCACGTCGGCGCGCTTCAGGCCCGCGATCGTGCGCACGAACAGCCGGCCGTCGCTGACCGCCAGATCGCCGCCTTCCACGAGCAGTAGGCCGAGATAGCGCGCCAGCGCCACCTGTTCGGCGTAGGTCTCGCTCCATGGACCCGGCGTCAGAAGGCAGATGCGCGGATCGGCGCGCTCGGCGGCGGCCGCAAGTCCTTCGCGGAACTCGCGAAAGAACGGCGCGAGCCGGCGCGCCTTCATGTCCCGGTAGAGGCCCGGAAAGGTGCCCGAGAGGACGAGTCGGTTCTGCAGCGCATAGCCGGCGCCCGAGGGCGCCTGCGCGCGGTCGCCCAGCACCCACCACTTGCCATCGGGGCCGCGGCCGATGTCGGCGGCGTAGAAGCGCAGCCAGCGGCCGCCCGGCGGCTTCACGCCGCGCATGGGACGGATGAAGTCGGGGGAGCCGGTGACGGCGGCGGCCGGCAGCGCGCCATCTGCGATCAGACGCCCCTCGCCGTATATGTCCGCCAGAATCCGGTCGAGCAGCTCGGCGCGCTGGGCGACGCCTTCGGCGATGTCGCTCCATTCGGCTTCGGTGAGCAAGAGCGGCAGGCGGCTCAGCGGCCATGCGCGCTCGCCGCTTTCGCCCGGCACCCGGTAGGTGACGCCCATGTCGTTGATGCGGCGGCCGGCGGCGGCGAAACGATGCTCGATATCCTCGTCGCCCATGCTGGCGAGACCGTCGAGCAGCGTCACCCAATGGGCGCGCGGACGTCCGTTCGCATCGAGCAATTCATCCGGCACGCCCGGGACGGGCTGGTAGCCGGAGAGCCACGCGGCGAGACGCCGGCTGCGTGAGCCGGCTTCAGAAGACGTCTGGCCTTTGGCCGCCAATTCCCCTCCGTAAGTCCAGCGTCATCGGAAACTCGCCCGGAATTTCCTCGTGAGGAACCTGGACGCGACCCGGCGTATGCCCGTGATCCTGGAAGCGCGCCAGCCTCCGCGCCTCCGCTTCGAACGAATTTACGGGAAAGGTGTCGTGATTTCGACCGCCGGGATGCGCCACGTAGTAAACGCCGCCGCCGAGCGACCGGCTGCTCCACGTGTCGATGATGTCGAATGTCAGCGGCGCATGGACCGGGATCGTCGGGTGCATGCCGGAGGACGGTTTCCACGCCTTGAAGCGCACGCCGCCAACCACTTCACCCATCGCGCCGGCGCTGGCCATCGGCACGCGGCGGCCGTTGCAGGCGATGACATGGCGGCCGGGCACGAAGCCCTTCGCCTTGATTTCGAGTCGTTCCACGGAGGAATCGACGTACCGGACAGTGCCGCCGATTGCGCCTTCCTCGCCCAGCACAAGCCAAGGCTCGAGCGCGTTGCGGATTTCCAGCCGGACGCCGCCATGCTCGACCGCGCCCGCCAACGGGAAGCGGAATTCGCGCTGCGCCTCGAACCATTCCGGCCGGAACTCGTAGCCGAACCGGCCCAGATCGCCGAGGACGTCCATGAAATCCTGCCACACGAAGTGCGGCAACATGAAGCGGTCGTGCAGCGAGGTGCCCCAGCGAACGAAGCCGCCATCCTGCGGCTCGCGCCAGAACGACGCCACCAGCGCGCGCAGCAGCAATTGCTGGGCGAGGCTCATGCGGGCGTCCGGGGGCATCTCGAACGCGCGGAATTCAACCAGTCCCAGCCGGCCGGTCGGCCCATCCGGCGAATAGAGCTTGTCGATGCAGATTTCGGCGCGGTGCGTGTTGCCGGTCACGTCCACCAGCAGGTGCCGGAACAGCCGGTCGACGAGCCAGAGCGGGAAGTCGGTCGATCCGGGCGTTGGCACGTTACCGAGCGCAATTTCCAGTTCGTAGAGCGAATCGTGGCGCGCCTCGTCGACGCGCGGCGATTGGCTGGTCGGGCCGATGAACATGCCCGAGAACAGGTAGGACAGCGACGGATGCCTCTGCCAGTAGAGGATCAGACTCTTGAGCAGATCGGGCCGACGCAGGAACGGCGAATCCTGCGGCGTCGCGCCGCCGAGCACGACGTGGTTGCCGCCCCCCGAGCCGGTCTGGCGGCCATCGACCATGAACTTCGCCGTCGTCAGGCGTGAGCGCCACGCCTCGTCGTAGAGGGCGGTGGTGTTCTCGACCGCCTCGCGCCACGTGCCTGTCGGCTGGATGTTGACCTCGATGACGCCGGGGTCGGGGGTGACGCGCAGCACCTCCAGCCGCGGATCGACCGGCGGCGGATAGCCTTCGATCCGTACGGGCAGCCCCGTCTCGGCGGCGCTCGCTTCGACCGCGACGAGCAGTTCCAGATAATCTTCGAGTTTCTCGACCGGCGGCATGAACACGCAGAGCAGGCCGTCGCGCGGTTCGACCGACAGCGCCGTCCGCACTGCGTCGTCCACCTGGGTCCGGGCGGGCGGGGCCGGGCGCTGGGCGACCGGCGCCTCGTAGACTCGGCGCATCTGGTCGGGATCGGGTAGGGGCGGGCGATCCTCCAGCGTGTCCTGCTGGTGAATGTAGGGATAGACCGCAGGCTGCACCCACGGCAGCGAACTTAGCGGCAGGCGCAGGCCGAGCGCGGAATCGCCCGGCACCAGAAACAGCTTGCCGCGTCGCAGCGACCAGCGCTCCGTCATCCAGTGACGCGACGCCACCGCGTTCCAGCGCTGGATCGGCAGCACGAAGCCCGCCGGCGTCGACAGTCCACGCTCGAATGTCCGCACCATGCGGGCGCGTTCCTCGGCGTCCGACATTTTCGGATTGAGCGGATCGACGTTGACCGGAAGATCGCCCTCCTTGAGAAGCCAGTGCGCCGGATCCTCGTAGGCGGGCGCAACGTAGTCCGCTCCGAGTTCGAGACGTTCGGCAAAATTCTCGATGAAGGTTTTCGCGTCCGCGACCGTCGCGCCGGACGGGGCCTTTTCGTTGGCGATCAGGTTCGGATCGTTCCAGATCGGCTTGCCGTCCTTGCGCCAATAGAGCGAGAAAGCCCAGCGCGGCAGGCTTTCGCCCGGATACCACTTGCCCTGTCCGTAATGCAGCAGGCCGCCGTCCGCGAAGCGCGTCTGCAGCCCGCGCGCCAACAATTCAGCATAAACGCGCTTCGTCGGGCCGACGGCGGCGGTGTTCCACTCCGGCGCTTCGAAATCGTCGATCGAGATGAAAGTCGGCTCGCCGCCCATGGTGAGGCGCACGTCCTGCTTCTTCAGATCGGCGTCGACGACATCGCCGAGGCGGTCGAGTTGCTCCCACGATTCATCCGGGAAGGGGGCGGTGATGCGCGGCGCCTGCCGGATGCGATCGACCCGCATCTCGAAACCAAATTCCACATTGGCCGGATCGACCGCGCCGGTGACGGGCGCACAGGAGCGGTAATG
>CANJEY010000198.1 GCA_947472615.1 Beijerinckiaceae bacterium | reverse complement strand
TGAATGCCTCAATATCAGCCACACAATCGTTTAGAAGTAAACTTGTTTGTAGATGCGCGAAGTTCACGGGGTTCGCTTCAAACGCGCAGATGCGATCGAACAAACCTGTTCGCAGCATACGCAACGAGTAGAGGCCGAAGTAACTGCCCACATCGAGAAACATCGCCTTCTGGCGAACGGCGCGATGCTGTTTGGCGAGCCCCTGAAGATAGGCGACTTGCTTCGCCTCCCACGTTCCTGTCTGCATGATGCGGCGGTCAAGCGCCGATGTACGATCAAGCAGCAGCAAATCGCCGTCGCTGCGCTTCAGGCTCCAGCGGAAGAAGCGACGTCGACGCTCCGCCGTGAAGCGCGTGTAGAGCGCGCGCAGTCCGCTGACCTTCTTTTCGCTGCTCATCGACACACTTTCCCAAATCGAACTGTCGCGCTCGGCCTCGCGCCTTTCATCGGCGGCGGGAGACCTCTAGACTGAACCGACAGATTGCAGGAACCGCTATGGCAAAGAAAACAAACGCGCGAAAGTCACCGGCGAAAAAGCCCGCCCGAAAAGCGGCTGCGAAAAAGCCTGCGGCGCGCTCGCCCCGAAAGTCGAAGCCGCCGCTCGCCGAGAAGCGGCCGAGCGTGCGAACCTGTCATGGTCAGAAACTCACCGACGAATATGCGTGGCTGAAAGCGGAAAACTGGCAGGAGGTCCTGCGCGACCCGAAGGTTCTGCCGAAGGACATCCGTAAGCTGCTCGACGCCGAAAACCGCTACACCGAAGCGCTGCTGGCCCCGACCAAGTCGCTACAACGCAAGCTCGTGCGCGAGATGCGCGCGCGCATCAAGGAAGACGATTCGGAAGTCCCCGCGCCTGATGGGCCGTATGCGTATTTCAATCGCTTTCGCGACGGCGGACAGCATCCGCTGATCTGCCGCAAGCTGCGCGAGGGCGGGCGGGCCCGCACGATGCTCGACGGCGACAAGCTGGCGAAAGGCAAACCGTTCTTCAACCTAGGTTCGGCAGCGCATTCTCCAAGTCACGGTCGGCTGGCGTGGAGCGCCGACGACAAGGGCTCGGAGTTCCACACGCTGCGCATTCGCGATCTGAAGACCGGACGCGATTTGCAGGACGTCATCGCCGACACGGATGGCGACGTGCTTTGGTCGGGCGATTCCAGCGCGATCTATTTCGTCCGCCTCGACGACAAGCACCGGCCGAGCCGCGTCTTCCGTCATCGCATCGGCGATGATCCGGCGAAGGCGGACCTGATGTTCGAGGAATCAGATCCCGCCTGGTTCGTGCACATTTCCGAAAGCCAGTCCGGCGCATTCGGGATGATCGAGATCAGCGATCACGAAACGAGCGAGACATGGCTGCTCGATTTCGCTGACGCGTCTGCGAAACCGCGCCTTGTCGCGCCGCGCCGCGCCCGCGTGCGCTACGACATCGACCATCGCGGCGATCAGTTCTTCATTCTGACAAACGCCGATGGCGCCGAAGACTTCAAGATCGTCAGCGCGCCCGTCGCCGATCCGTCGCCCGATAACTGGGTGGAGGTTACGCCGCATCGGCTAGGCTGCATGATCACCGGATTTGTGCTGCTCGCGAATCATCTTGTTCGGATGGAGCTGGAAGACGGCTTGCCGCGCATCGTCATTCGCGATCTGCGCAGCGGCGAAGAACATTCCATCGCGTTCGACGAGGAGGCCTACGATCTCGACTTCGAGGACATGCTCGAATTCGACACGCAGATTTTGCGCTTCTCCTATTCGTCAATGACGACGCCGGAGGAAATATACGATTACGACATGGTTTCCCGCACGCGCGTTCTGCGCAAGCGCCAGACGATTCCCTCGGGCCACGATCCCGCGAAATATGTCACACGGCGTCTGTTCGCGACCTCGCACGATGGCGCCATCGTGCCGATCTCCATCCTGCATGCGCGCGATCTGAAACTCGACGGCTCGGCGCCGTGTCTGCTGCAAGGCTATGGGTCTTACGGCCATGCGTATGAGGCGTCGTTCTCATCGACCCGATTTTCGCTCGTGGATCGCGGCTTCGTATTCGCCATCGCGCACATTCGCGGCGGCACCGATAAGGGCTGGAACTGGTATCTCGACGGAAAGCTCGAGAAGAAGCCCAACACGTTTCGGGATTTCATCGCCGCCGGTCGCCGGCTGGCCGAGTTGAAATACACCTCGGCCGGACAGGTCGTCGGGCTGGGACGCAGCGCCGGCGGCATGCTGATGGGCGCGGTCGCCAACATGGCGCCGGAGCTGTTCGTCGGCATCGTTGCGGGCGTGCCGTTCGTCGATGTGCTGAACACGATGCTCGACGACACATTGCCGCTGACGCCACCCGAATGGCTCGAATGGGGCAATCCGATCGCGGACAAAAAGGCGTTCAAGACCATCCGATCCTATTCGCCTTACGACAACGTCGCCGCACAGGTCTATCCAGCCATTCTGGCGACGAGCGGCCTCACCGATCCACGCGTCACCTATTGGGAGCCGACGAAATGGGTCGCGCGCCTGCGCGAACGCATGACAGGCGGTGGGCCGATCCTGTTGCGCACCAACATGGACGCCGGACACGGCGGCTCGTCAGGCCGTTTCGACCGGCTGGAAGAACTGGCGATCGATTACGCCTTCGCCATCGCCTGCGCGCAGAAGAAGCTGACCGGCTGATGCTGCTCGAAGCCGCGCGCTCGCAACTGCTGGTCATCGACGTGCAGGAAAAGCTTGCGCCCGCGATGCTCGACGGCGAGGCCGCGATCCGCAACATGGAGCGGCTGATCGCCGGAGCGGCGTTGCTTGGCGTCCCGGCGGCGGCGGCCGAACATTATCCGCGCGGACTCGGCGCAAGCATCGCGCGCATCGACGCGGCGCTCGGCGCGGACATCCCGCGCTTCCCGAAGATGACGTTTTCGGCGGCGCGCGACGCAGCCATCGAGGCGCATGTGAAGGCGCTCGCCGCGCAGGGGCGGCGACAGCTCGTTCTGTGCGGGTACGAATGCCATGTCTGCGTGCTTCAGACCGCGCTCGATTTCGCCGCGCGCGATCTCGACGTGATCCTAGTCGCCGACGCGACCTCGTCGCGGGCGGCGCATTCGATTGACATCGCGCTGCGACGCATGCAGGCGGCGGGCGTCACGATCGTCACGACCGAGATGGCGCTGTTCGAATGGCTGGAGCGCGCCGGCGCCGCCGCTTCGCGCGACATCGTCCGGCTGGTCAAATAGGTCCACGTCCGGGCGGTCCTATTTCTTCTTGTTCTCGATGAAGGTGCGCAGCTCCGCCAACGAGGCGAAACGATAGCTGCCGCTTTCCGTCTGGGCCTCGATTGAGCCGTCGGCGAACAATTGGTACGCGACGCCGCCCGATTCGTACCGGCGCACCAGAGGAGCGGTCTTCTCGGCTTCAGGCGCAGGCGTCTCGACCGCCGGCGCCGGAGGCGATTCGGCGGGCGCGGCCTGCTCGAACATGTCGTCTGCCTCCGGCCAGCGGCCCTTGAGCAGGACCGAGCGTTCGGGGATACGGAAAGGAATCGGCTCCGACGCCGCTTCGACAGGCTTCGGCGACGCGCCAAACCCCGGAATTGTCGGACGGCGCGGCTTCAAGGGAATCGGGCGGATCGACGGACGGGCCCGGTCTTCCCGCTTCACCGGCGCGATCTCGATCGGCGGCAACTCGGCCGGGATGTCGGCGGGAGGCTCGACCGGCGCGGGGGCGGGCTGCGAAAAATCGGCCGGGAGCGGCTCCGGCGACGCCGCCACAACAGGCGGCGGAACGTCGACGGGCGGCGCGACCGGCGCGTCAAACGACGCCCCCGTGCGGCGAAACAGGTCGACGCCGGCAATCAGCGCGTCGATGCGGGCAATGGCGGCTGCGATTGCAAGGATCAGGCAGCCGCCCGTCGCCATGGCGCTACCAGCGATGAATTGCGACCAGCCGCGCTCGACGGTGACGATCGACCATCCCACCGTCGCCATCGCGACGCCCAGAACCAGAAGCACGGCGCCCAGCGCCGCCACGAGCCATTTCAACATGCGTTCACGCCCAAACCTGCAAGCGGCAGATTAACCACGGAAGACCCGAACGGGCAAAGCCTGTCCAGTCGCCTCAACCGGGCGGCCACTCGCGGATTGCGTTGACGCCGCCCTACATCCCGCTAAGATCATGGAAATCATAATGAAATTTGGGGCAAATCATGGCGTCGATCTTTCAGTCACTGGAAAAGACTCTGGCGGCGGGCGTCGTGCTCCTGGTCGCCATCATCGTCCTGGCGGGCGCGATCACTGGGCAGTGGGTCGCCTTCAACGCCCCGTGGTGGGGATTCTTCATGCGCTGGCTGCACATTCTCAGCGGCGTCATGTGGGTCGGCCTGCTCTGGTATCTGAACTTCATCCAGATCCCCACGGTGCCGAAGATCGAGCCAGCCGAATATCGCGCCGCCATCACGCGCTACATCGCCCCCAACGTGCTGTACTGGTTCCGCTATGGGGCGCTCGCGACCGTCGCGACAGGCCTGCTGCTGGCGTGGATGAACGGCTATCTGGTTCCTGCCCTGACGTTGCAGAAGGGCTATTATCCGATCGGCGTCGGCATGTGGCTGGCGCTCGTGATGGCGTTCAACGTCTGGTTCATCATCTGGCCGAACCAGAAGAAAGCGCTCGGCCTCGTCGACGCTTCCGCAGATGAGAAGGCGAAGGCCGGCCGCATCGCCATGCTGACATCGCGCTTCAACACGATGTTCTCTATCCCGATGCTCTATTGCATGGCGGCCCAGAGTCACGGCGGCTTTTGAAGGACACAGCGCGCTGCGACTGCGATATTGCAGCGCATTTTTTGTTCCGCATGGCGGACTGCCGTTCCCTATCGGGGAACCGACTGCGACAACTTGCCATCTGGCATGCAAATCGCCAAATAGCAGCGGCCCACCCTACGAGTCGGCTGAAACTGGAGTTTCCTGATGTCCCTGTCGCTTCCCGATCTGCCATACGCTTACGATGCGCTGCAGCCCTACATGTCGCGCGAGACTCTCGAGTATCACCACGACAAGCACCATCTCGCCTACGTCACCAACGGCAACAACCTGGTGAAGGGCACGGAATGGGAAGGCAAGTCGCTGGAAGAGATCGTGAAGGGTTCGTTCGGCAAGAACGCCGGCCTCTTCAACAACGCAGGCCAGCACTACAACCACATGCACTTCTGGAACTGGATGAAGCCCAATGGCGGCGGCAAGATTCCGGGCAAGGTCGAGAAGGCCATCGTCGACGGCATCGGCTCGATCGACAAGATGAAGGAAGAATTCATTCAGGCCGGCGTCACCCAGTTCGGGTCGGGCTGGTGCTGGCTCGCCGTCAAGGACGGACGCGTGATCGTGTCCAAGACCGCAAACGGTGAGAACCCGCTGGTTCACGGCGCGACCCCGATCCTCGGCTGCGACGTGTGGGAACATTCCTACTACATCGACTACCGCAATCGCCGCCCCGACTACGTCAAGGCGTTCATCGACAGCCTCGTCAACTGGGACTACGTCGAGCAGATGTACGACAAGGCCGTCGGCTGATCAGCACGACGTTTGTGACCAATCTGCCCGGCTTTCGAGCCGGGCATTTTTGTTTGTGCGTCAGCCCGTCGCGACGTTGCGCAGGAAGCGGTCGATCGTCCGGCTGAGATGTTCGGCCTGCTGGGCCACATCGTTCGCCGCCTGATGCACCTGCGCGGCCGACTGGTCGGTTTCGCCCACCGAGGCTTCAAGCTTCTTCATGTCGGCGGCGGCGGACTCGGTGCCGTAGGCGGCTTCCGACGCGCTGCGCGAAATCTCGTTGGTGGCGGACGCCTGCTGTTCCACCGCCACCGCGATGCCGGCCGTATAGCCTTCCGCCTGACTCATGGTCATCGAGATCGACGCGATCGCCTGTACGGCGTCGGTCGTCGCAGTTTGAATCGCCGTGACGTGTTCGCCGATGCGCTCGGTGGCGCGCGCGGTCTGATCAGCGAGCGATTTCACCTCCTGGGCGACGACCGCAAAGCCCCTGCCCGCTTCGCCGGCGCGCGCCGCCTCGATGGTGGCGTTCAGCGCCAACAAATTGGTCTGCGCTGCGATCGCCTGAATGAGGCCGATGATCTCGCCGATCTCGTGCGCCTTGGACGCCAGCCCGTCGATCGTCTTGGTCGTTTCAGACGTGGTGCGCGACGCCTCGATGACGACCGAGCGGGTCCGCATCACCTGCTGCTCGATCTCGGTGATCGAGGCCGATAGTTCTTCTGACGCGCGCGCCACCGTCATCACGTTGGCGGACGCCTCGGACGTGGCGCGGGCAGCCGCTTGCGCGCGCCGCGCGCTTTCCGTGGCGATGGAGCTCATGCTGTCGGCCGCAACCGTCATCTGGTCGCTGTGCGCCGCCACCTGATCGATGACGCCGCTGATGGTCTGGCGAAACTGCGCGATGAGATCGTCGACGCGGCGCTGGCGCTCGGACACCGAGGCGCTGGCGGCTTCGAGCGCGCTTTCGAGATTGAGGCGTTCCTCCAGGCGCTCCTTGAAGTTTTGAAGGGTCTGCGCGATGGCGCCGATCTCGTCGTTGCGCTGAATGTTGGGTACTTCCGCGGTCATGTCGCCGCCCGCCAGACGACGCATGATGTCGGTCATGGATTCGAGCGGGGCCGTGACTCGGTTTAGCAGAAAGTTCAACAGGAACACGACGCTCGCCAGAAACAGCAGACCGCTGCCAATGAGCCAGATCATCTCCCGGATGACGCGGGCGTCGCTGCGGGCGCGCGAGAACTGCATCGCCAGATAGCCGATCGTCTTGCCGCGATCGCCCACAACCGGATCGATCACGATGTATTCGCCGCGGCTCAGGATTTCGACCGGGCTCGCCAGCGGCAGACGCAGGCCGCGTTCAGCAAGAAGCCCTTCCACCCGCACCGGATCGATCGCCTCGACGCCATCGCGCGCGGTGAAGGAGCTGAGCGGAACGCCAGTGTTCTCGACGATCGAAGCCGACACAAAGGAATCGTCGCCCGCCAGTCCCGACAAGGTGCGCAGCGCCGCCTCGCGATCCTTGAACGCGGCTGCGTCGGACACGGGCCCGCGCACAAGGCTCAGCGAAATAGCGACGCGCTCCGCCATCTGCTGCAGCGCGCGGTTCCAGTTGTAATAGGCGGTCGCCCCGACCGTGACGCAGACCACGAGACCGCATACCAGAGCCGCCGTCAGCACGATGGCGTGACGCAGCGTGTTCGGTTCCGCGCTCACCATGTTCGCGATGGGGGTCTCGGGGGATTCGACGTGGCTTGTTCTGCGCAGAAACGAGATCATTTGGGTCCGGCCGGTCCTGGCGCGCGTGTGCCGGCATGATCGCCCCGCAGCGCAGCTCTTCCGCCACGTTCACCATTTCACCAATGCCATTAAGACCCGGTTAACCGCGTGGCTGAGTTTGACGCGGATCCGCCGTTTCGAGCCGTGCGCCGGCCTGCGCCAGCACAGCGGGAAAACGATCCGACAGCAGAAACGCCAGCTCGTTGGCGCGGCAGGCCGACCACGATTCCATTTTCCGCAACGCCTCGTCCGCATGCCCCGGATGACACATGACCAGATGCCGCTGGCCCGGCGCGGCCAGAAAGCTGGCGAAATCCGTGGCGTAGTCGCGCTTCTGGCTAAAGGCAGAAAAGCCCGCGAAGCCCTCGTTCAGCGGCAGGCCCGCGAGGCGGGCGGCGCGGCGCAGGCCCGCCGTTATGCGGGCGACGATGACGGCCTTCGTCCATTCGACGCGACGCGCCAGAATTCGTCTCATCAGATCGGAGCTGTCGCGCACCCAGAAACGCGGCGGCAATGGCCGCGCCGCCAGTTCGTCCGCAAGCCAGTCGCAAACGCCCGGAAAGCCGTGAACATGCTGATGGCCGTCGATGAAATCCGGCGCCAAGCCCGCCGCCTGCTCGAAGGCGTCAAGCTGCGCCCGCAGTTCGGCGCGAATTTCCTGCTCGGGCAGGCGGCCGAGAATGGCGCCGATCATCACGGCGTTCAGCGACGGAAACTCGCCTTTCGGGGCGAAGGACGGCATCGGGGTCAGCGGCCGCCCCTGCGTCAGGTTGAAATGCAGGCCGAGTTCCCCCGCAACGCCGCTGCCAGTGAAATCCTGAGCGGCGCGCGGCCAGTCCGGCATGTTGGTCATCGCGCTCGTGGCGCTGACGCGGCCC
>CANJEY010000197.1 GCA_947472615.1 Beijerinckiaceae bacterium | reverse complement strand
GGGCAGGATGCCGTCGCGGAACTCCGTGACCTGCATGCCGTCGCGCACCGTGATCGCGTCCTTGCCGACAAGATCGATGCGCGAGACGTGGCTGTCGAGATTAATGCGCACGCAGGGCCAGTTCAGCCGCGCCGCCACCTGCTCGATATGCGTCGACTTGCCGGTGCCGTGATAGCCGGTGACGATGACGCGGCGGTTGCGGGCGAAGCCGGCGAGAATCGCCAGCGTGGTCGGTCGGTCGAACAGATAATCGGGGTCCAGATCAGGAACGTGCTCGGTCTTTTCCTTGTAGGCTGGCACGACCATGTTGGAATCGATCTTGAAAACCTCGCGGGCCGAAATGGTCGTGTCGGGCAGGCCAGGCGTGTTCTTGCTGTCGGTTTGCATCAATCCTCCGTTTCCGTCCACCGGTGTGGACGGGCGGTCGCCACGGCCATGCGGCCAATATCGAAATGCGTCCGGGCGGTCGTCAAACGACGCCCGCCGTCCTCAGTTGTTTATAGGCCTGAATGATCTCGCGCAATTTGTCTTCCGAAGATCGGTCGCCGCCATTGGCGTCCGGGTGAAGCCTTTTGACGAGTTCCTTGTAGCGGGCCTTGATGGTCTCGGGCGTCGCCGTGTGGTCCAGCCCCAGCGCCGTGAGCGCCTTGGAGGCCACGATGCCGTAGCGCGGCCGGGCCGGTTCGCGCGGCGTGGGTCCTGTGCGGCGGCCGAACATGCCCAGCGGGTCGGCGATGCCGCCCGGATCGGCCTCGAAACCGCGATTGCCCTTCTTGGCCCCCATGGTCCAGGTCGGGCGGTGGCCGATCACGGCCTCCTTCTGGAAACGAGCCACGTCGTCGTCGCTCATCCCGTTGAAATAATTGTAGGTGCTGTTGTACTCGCGGACGTGATCAAGGCAGAAATTGAAGTACCGACCTTCGCGCATTCGGCCCATGGGCGCGCGGTATTCACCGACGCCCTTGCACGCGGGATGATCGCAGGGAGTCTGCGCCGGAGTAGCCTCGATCTGCGGCTGGGGCTTCACCCTGATCCGGTCGAAGATGCGTGAATTCAGGTTCATCCGCACGACTTTAGGAGCGCCGCGATTCACCCGCAAGACGGTGGCGGCTCGAATTGGACCGGACCGGGAAATTTCGCCCGGCGTGTAGTATGGAGACGTCCGACGTGCGGAACAATCAGCCCGGAAGCTCAGCCGATGACCATTAAGGAACGGATAACGACCAAGCTTTCCGGGGCGCTTGCGCCCATGTCTCTGGAGGTGATCGACGAATCGCACCAGCATGCGGGACATGCGTTTCACGCGGGGGGTGTCGAGCCGCGCGGCGAGACTCACTTCCGCATCAAGGTGGTGTCCGAGGCGTTCCGCGGCAAGTCCCGCCTCGACCGTCACCGGACCATCAACGGGCTGCTGGCCGATGAATTGCGCGGCGGCGTCCATGCGCTGGCGATCGACGCGAAAGCGCCGGGGGAATAGGCGGCCGGTATGGAGGCGATTCTCGAACTCGTATTCTGGGTGCTGTGGAGCATCGTCGAGATTTTCGGTGAACTGCTGCTGCAGGGCTTCGGCGAAGCTGTCTTTGAGGGAATTGAAGCGCTTTTCCGCCGGACCAACCGTGCCCAGCCGCCGTTCTGGCTCTCGGCCCTGCTGCACGCAGCGTTCGGGGCTTTCGCCGGCTGGATCAGTCTGCTGATTTTCCCCACATTGGCGCTGCCGTCGCCCGCTCTGCAAATCGCCAATCTGATTCTGTCGCCGCTCGTCATGGGCGGGATCGTCGCTTGGACGCGGGGCGCGCTGCGGAAGACTTCCGAGCCTGACGATTGGTCCCACGATTTCACCAACGCGGCGCTGCTGGCATTTACGATGAGCCTGACGCGCCTCGTCGGCGCTCATTGAGCTTGCGCCGAGCAGGGCCGGTCGAGGGGCGTATCGTTCAGGGATTGGCGAACTCCAGGCCTTCCCACTGGGTCGACACGACAAGCTTGCCGGCGACGATGTCGCGCGCCGCGTCGTCGATGCGCGCCCGGATGGCGGCCGGAACGCTGTCGGCCATCTGCAATCGCACGGCGCTCGGGCGTGACAGACCGACCTTCTGGATCACACCGGGTTTGAACGTCCTTTTCGCCACGTCCTCGCAGGCGGCGAACAGCGCGAGCCCCGAATCGGCGATCGCCGAGGCGATGAACACGTCGGGAGCCGTCGCCACCCAGTCGCCCACATTGCCGATCTGCCAGATCTTGCGCTCGCGGCACGCCTCGACAGCGCCGGCCCGGCCGGCGTTCAGCATCGTGAAGATGATGTCTGCGCCCGCATCGGCCAGCGCCAGTGCGATTTTTTTCGACAGCTCGGAATCATCCTGATTGCCGGAGAAGTTCGTCAGCAGCTTCACGCCCGGCGCAGCATGCGCGACGCCGTTGGCGAAGGCCGCGCGGCCCTTCAGGCCCGGCACGACCCGAATGCCCGACATGTGCCCCACCACGCCGGACTTCGTCGTCAGGCCAGCCAACATGCCGGCCAGAAACGCCGATTCTTCCTGCAGGACTTCGTAGCTGGCGAGATTGGAGCCGGTGACATTTCCCTGCGTCACCACGAAGGATACGTCGGGAAATTCCGCTGCGACCGCCTTCGCCGCTTCGTTGTTCTGTCCACCATGCGCAACGACGAGCGCCGGTTTCGCGCTCGCCAGTTTGCGCAGGGCCTCTTCCAGCAACGCCCGCTCCGGCTTCACGCCATCCGCATAGACGATGTCGACGCCAAGCTGATCGCGCGCCGCCGTCAGGCCCTTGTAGCCCGCCTCCATGAAGCCGCGATCGTCAATGCGCCCCGCGAACAGCCCGGCAATCGACACCTTCGCCTGCGCGAAGGCTGTTCCGGACGCCGCCCATGCGGCCCCGATGATGAATTGACGGCGATCCATGCTGGGCTCCTTGCGAGATGCAAAAGCCAAGCAAAAAGAAGACCAGCGGGCTTCAGCACGTCCCGGTCGTAACGGCCTCAGCGGGTTGGGACCACAATTGTCGTCGAAATTATTTCTCGACAATCACTTGTCGCGGCCAGAGCAGGATGGTCGTTTCCTGCAGTCCGGCGAGCTTCCCGCCGGGATCTAGCCTGTAGGTCTGGGTCGCTTTCTGGCCAGGGCGGGCGGTTTGCACCTGCCAGCTTTGCGGTTCCTCATCCTGCGCTGCGGCGATCGCGAGGTCTGCCGTTCCGAGGCTTGCGTCGGCATCCAGCGTTGTCAGACCCGCTTCGCCGAGGGTGGCGATCAGCGTTGGCATCGTGCTGAGCGTCATGTGATCGCTCGGCGGCAAGGGATCGCTGACGAGCACGGACTCCGTCACGCCGCCGTCGATGGCTCTGAACGTGAGACGATAGCCGTCGGGAGTGCGCGCGAGGTCGCCGTGCTCGATCCCGACCGCAGTTTCGAGATCATAGGCGCCCGACAGCACGCAAAGATCCTTGTCGAGCAGGAGGCGTGAACTGCGCCGCAGCGCCTGACGCCTTGGCTCCGCGCCCGCATGTCGTTCCTCCACCAGCAATTCGCCATTCGCGAGTCGGGTGTGGCGATAGGCGATTCGGCCGAAATCCGCGTCGCAGATGCGCTCGAGCCACACGCCTTCCCGTTCGACGGCGCCTTCGGGCGGCGCGTTGGCCAGTTGGGTGGATGCGATCGGCGGCGCGCTTTTCGCGAGGTCCGCGCGCTGACGCAGCAGGTCGTCGAGACAGGCGCGGTCGAGACAATAGCCGTTGACGAAAACGGTCTCGATGTCCCGCGTGGCGCGTACGTCCCGCAATGGGTTAGCGTTGACCAGAATCATGTTGGCGCGCTTGCCGACTTCGAGCGTGCCCCAATCTTTCGATTCATTCATGTAGCGCGCCGCTTCGGAGGTGGCGCAACGCAGGGCGTCGTAGTCCGACATGCCGGCGGAGACGAAATTCTCGATCTCCTGATGCAGCGTATCGCCCTGAACGTTGTAGGGGTTCACGCCGTCCGTGCAGGTCAGTTGCGGCGCGCCTTCCTGATGAAAAATGCTGACGATGCGATGGAAGGCTTCGGCGCGAATGCGCGCCAGCCGCCGCCATTCTTCGGCGTCGACGCGGCCGCGATGGCCCCAGCGGATGATCGTCGTTTCCCAATCGTTAATGGTCGACTGGTGAACGTAGCGCAGGCTGGGATGCGCGAGCGAGATCTCCACTGGCTGACTGGCGCGCTGGTGAAACGCCACCGTCGGCAAGCTCCACACCTGATGCTTCGCCAGAAAGCCGCCGAGCCTGCGAATCTTGTCGAAATCAAGTTTGGTCCCGGGCGCCGGATCGAAGCGATCCCAATAGGTCTGTGTCGCCGCATATTCGTCGAGCATGTGATCGCGCGCCACGATGTGCAATTGCTGAAAGCCGCTCATGCCAGCCTGCGCGGCTTCCTCCCACGACAGACCGTTGGGGCAATTGCCGGCCACGCGCACGTTGCGCTCGGCGGCGGCGCGGCTCAGCGCCTCGAGAACATCCGGCGCGAGCAGCGAGAAGGGCATGATCTCGTCGTAGCCGCGCGCAACATATTTCTCCACGAGGGCGGCGGCGTCTTCGGGCCGCGTGAGAGGTATGCCATGGGGCATGTCGGTGCGGCCCGTTGGTCCGACGCCATCGATGCCGGGGGTGACGACGAACATGCGAGGGCTCGGAAATTCGCCCCGCGCCGCCGCATGTTCCATGGCGATCTGGAAAGGATTGCCGCTGGTGCGCGCCGCCGTGATTCCATGCGCCAGATAAAGCGGCGCCTCCGACGGCTCGCGATAATGCGTGTACATGTCCGCGAGGCCCGGCATGAGATATTTGCCGGAGCCATTCACGATACGCTCGACGCCTTGAGCCGCGGGATCGATTTGGCTCGATGGCGCAATGGTCACGATGCGCTCGCCTTCGATGACGACCGTGCAATCGGGGATGACCCTGTTGCTGTCCATCGGCACGAGATTGACGTGCGTGATTGCGAGGCGCGCGAGCGACCGCTCGGGAAAGCGGAATGGAATGAATTCGGGATTCACCTGGATCGCTCGCTCTTCAAGACCGCTGATAGTGTCGTGAGCCGTCACGTGCGGGTGGAATCGAGGCCTATTCCGCCGCCGTTCGGTCGATCGCGTTGGGGCCGTAGCGTTCCGTCATGGTCTGCTCGTAGACTTCCAGCCAGTCCTGCCCCTTGGGGACGATGATGTCGCCGGCGGCCGTGACGCGCGCCAGTGCGGGATTGTCGCGAACCGTCGGAAGTTCGCCTTTCTCCCGGTAGGCGAGCGCAGCGTCGAGCAGGCGGCGGCGCGTGACCATCACCATGCGGTCGCTGGCCGCCAGATGCTCCATCGAGCGGTCGACGATCGGATCCATGGTTTCCTGAATCGCCTGATCCTGCAGTGGAATGCCGCGAATGCCGCTGAAGCTGCCATTGCGTTGCCAGGCGCGATCAATGCCGTGATCGTTGTCGCGATTCATGACCGCACGCCAGCGACCCTGCCAGTCGGTCGTCGTCGGCAAGTATTCCAGCGGTCGCGCCAGTCCGTCGACCGGCGTGCCATCCTTGTAGCGCAGTACATCGACGCCCGGCATGCCGCGGCGACGATCGATGTTGAAGATCATCGTGTTGTAGTCGTCGATCGGAACCCAGCCGTTGACCGTCACACTTTCGTTGAGCGTCGACCCTCCCGGATAGGTGACCCAGAAAGGAAAGATGAAGCAGGCATATCTGTGATGTTCGGTGCCGGGGAATACGCGACTGGAGACTGGCCGTATTCGGTCTCGGTCGCCGACTTAAATGGCGATGGGAAAGTTGACATTGTAGCTGTTTGTGAAGGTACGAATACGGTCTCCATTTTGCTCGGCAACGGAGACGGCACGTTTCAGAATCAGAAGTCCTATGCAGTTGGGAGTGACCCCACCTCAGTTTCCATTGCCGACTTAAACGGCGATGGTATCCCTGACATTGTCGCCTCGAATCGTAGCACGACCACAGTCTCTGTCTTGCTAGGCAACGGTGATGGCACGTTCCGGGCGCAGAGCAAATTTGGTACGGGATTTTACCCGAATTCGGTATCGGTTGCTGACTTCAATGGCGACGGTATTCCCGACATCGTCACCTGCGACGGGGGAGGGGCCTTTGAGGTTTCAGTTTTGCTCGGCAATGGGGATGGCACGTTTCAAGAGCATATTGATTTCGTACCTTCTATATTTGCCTCATTCAGGCAGAGCCCCACGTCGGTCTCAGTCGTCGACCTCAACAGTGACGGAAAGCCAGACTTGGTTCTTGGATACGCGCAGTGGTGGACAAACTACGTATCCGTTGTGTTGAACCGTACGGGATCAGACATCAGCGGCAGCCCAGACGCCGCACTGCTGCTCGGTTCAGCGGGCTACGACACCATTTCAGCCGCGAACACGCACGCGTTCATCTACGGCAACGGTGGACTTGATGACATCACGCTAGGCGTGGGCAGTGAAATTGTCTTGCTTAACGCGCCCGGTCTCTCGGGCGCGTGGACTGGGAACCAAGGCCTCGACGTCATCAACGGCTTCCATTCCGGCGTAGATCGTCTGGCCTTCGACATGGGGGTCTACGGAATTACACCCGGATCATTCGCATTCTTGTCGAGCTATGGCGCACGGCCGACGACTGCCAGTCCGACCTTCTATTACGACGCATCGACCGACTATCTCTGGTTTGACGCTGACGGAAACGGCTCGGGGGCGGCCGATCTCATCGCCTTCCTGCCCGGGACCGCAAACCTGAGCGCCAGCGATCTCGTTCCGGCGCAGGTCTCGTTCGCGGCCAATGTCGATGTCATCAACCGGACCCCAAGCTCGACGACCTACGGTGAGGGCCCCAACGAGACGCTGTGGGCTACGGGCTACAATGAAACGCTCATAGGCGGCCCATATCGGGAGCAGTTCATCCTTCAGGCGGCCTACGAAAACGCCATCGCGGGGGATGCTGGAGCCTTTATCGCGGGGCTTGGCGGCAATGACCAGATGTTCGGCGGCGCGGGTGCGGACACGTTCTATTTCAATTCTCGCAGCGTGGGCGTCGATACCATTTGGAATTACAGCGAGGCTCAGGGCGACAGCATAGTGATTCAGGGCTCAGGCTTTGCGGCACCATCGGGGTTTCATTTCACCGATGGCGTTGGCTTCGTGCAGGGCCACAATGCGTCAGCCGTCGCGCAGACGGCTACATTCGCGTACGACACCTCGACCGGCTATCTCTGGTATGATCCCGATGGGACCGGAGCGACGTCCTCGCGTACGCTTCTCGCCTTCCTGCCGGGCGCGCCAAGTCTGCACGCTGCGGATATCACGGTAGCTTAATCACCCCTGAGCAAGGCACCATCTTCTCCACCGTGGAACTCGTCAACGCTCTCGAACAGGAGAAGACCCACGGCAAGGCAGGCCAGATCGCCGGACGTCTGATCTATTCCGATCTCATCATCCTCGACGAACTGGGTTACCTGCCGTTCAGCGCCTCAGGCGGCGCGCTGCTCTTCCACCTGCTCAGCAAACTCTATGAACGGACCAGCGTGGTCATCACCACGAACCTCAGCTTCGGCGAATGGGCCACGGTCTTTGGCGACGCCAAGATGACGACGGCGTTGCTCGATCGCCTCACACATCGATGCCACATCGTCGAGACCGGCAACGACAGCTTCCGCTTCAAAAGCAGCACCGCCAAACCCGCCAAGTCCAACAAGGAGAAGCACCGAAACTTGACGACAACCTGACCCAAACACATCATCAAGCCGGGTCACTTCTCGGTGGAAATCCCGGGTCAGATCTCAGTGGAAATCAACAGGCGACGAACTGAATGGTCTCGGCCCCATCACCAGCATCATGCCGGTCGGCGGTCGTTGGATCGCCACCACCCCAAAAAGCCGCATCGTCGAATCGCCCGAAAGCGAGGCGGCTGCGCTCAAGCCTGGCGAAAGCAATGCGCGCTTGTCTCGGGAGCGCACGAACGCGTCGAGCGGGGCTGGTTCGCCGAACGATCGACCGTCGCAACAGCCAACAGGCGGGAGACCGGAGAACAGATGACAAGCCTACTGACCAACAACGCCGCGATCGCGGTTCTGCAGAACATCAATCAGGTTCAAAAAGATCTCGAGTCGACGCAGGGGCGCGTATCGTCGGGCATGCGCGTACGCAACGCAGCCGACAATTCGG
>CANJEY010000196.1 GCA_947472615.1 Beijerinckiaceae bacterium | reverse complement strand
CGAACGTTCGCCGGAGTTTCCCGACATTCCGTCGCTGATGGATTACACGAAGAGCGAGGAGGCCCGCCAGGCGTTCATGCTGGCGTTCGGCGTCGCGCCGATGTCGCGGCCCGTGGCGGCTCCGCCCGACGTCGCGCCCGAACGTGTGGCGATCCTGCGCGACGCGTTCGCGGCGACCATGAAGGACGCGGAGTTTCTCGGCGATGCGAGAAAGATGCAGATCGAGATCGACCCGATCGGCGGCGACGAATCGCTGGCGCTGCTGCGGCAGCTCTATGCGACGCCGCAGCAGGTCGTGCGCAAGGTGATCGCGATCCGCGACGAGAGGTAGGAAGTTTCGGCGACGAGCGGCGAACAGACCTCGCTTGCCAAACGCCGACGATTGGGGCAGCCTGATTAGATCGGACGCTTGGGGAGTAATATCCGCATCGCGATCCGGGCAGGGCGCCACATAAAATCGGGCGCCACAGGGGGGGGGGAGGACTGGGATGCGCCCAAGCGCTCATCACGGCGTTCCGCGTCTAATCGCGCATTGGTCTTCCGCAGCGTTTGCGCTGTTTTCGGGCACCATTGCCGCCGCGGCGGATCCGATCGAGGATTTCTACAAGGGCCGCCAGATGACGGTCATCGTCGGCAGCACCACCGGCGGCATCTACGACATATATGCGCGGCTGCTGGCCAAATACATCGTCAACTACATCCCCGGCAAACCGGCGACCGTGATCGAGAACCGCGACGGCGCGAGCGGGTTGGTCGCGACCAATCATGTCGCAAACATTTCTCCGCGCGATGGATCGATGTTCGCGATTTCGCTAAGCGGAACGCCGACTGCTCCGTTGATGTATCCGGATCAGGCGAAATTCGACGCCGCTAAACTGTCGTGGATCGGCAGCATCACGAAAGATCCTTACGTCGGGTATGTCTGGCATACGTCTCCCGCGCAGAGCTACGAGGAGATGAAAAAGACGCCCATATTCGTGGGAAGCAACTCGGTCGGCGCTGCGGGCGTCGATATGGCGATCCTCTCGAACGCGATGTTCGGCACGAAGATGCGGATCATCACCGGCTACCCGGGTTCGTCGGAAACCAAGATCGCACTGGAAAAAGGCGAGATCGACGGAACCTTTGCGAACAGTTGGGGAGACATCAAGGCCCAGCGCATGGACTGGATCAGGGACCGGAAGATCAAGGTAGTCATCCAGCATGGGTTTTCGCGACACAAGGATTTGCCCGACGTTCCCCTGATCATGGACGAGGCCAAGAATGAAATGGACCGGCAGGCGCTGATCTTCATGCTGGCGCGGCAGGAGTTCAGCAAGCCATTCTTCGCGCCGCCGGGCGTGCCGGCGGCTCGGCTGACGGCGCTGCGTCGGGCTTTCGACGCAACCATGAAGGACAAAGGTTTTCTGGCGGACGTCGCCAAGGCCAATCTGGTCGTCGACGATCCGATGACGGGCGAGGAGCTTCAGGCCATCGTCGAGAAGGTCGCCGCGACTCCCAAGGCCGTCGTCGATCGCGTGCAGTCGTTGCTGGCTGACTTCGTGGCCGCCAAGCGATGAACATGTACCCAGGGAGCCATCAGGATGCCGAAGATTGACGCCGACGCCCATGTCATCGAGACGCCCAAGACGTGGAATTATCTTCGACCCGAAGAGAGCGGCTTCCGACCGCAGATATTCGTGCGCGACACGTCGGACGGGGCTCCCTTCAGACCCAATCAGAAGAATGAATACTGGAAGATCGGCGACCGGTTCCAGACCAAGACGAACGTCGGGGACAACGTTCCGGCCGATGCGCGCGACATGGAGAGCATCCAGCGGCGCCTTGCTCACATGGATGAACTAGGCGTCGACATCCAAGTTCTCTTTCCGACTCTTTTTCTTCGGCCATGCACGAAAGAACAGGACGTCGAATTCGCCCTGTGCCGCAGCTACAACCGTTGGCTCGCGGAGATTTGGAGCCAGTCGAACAACCGTCTGCGCTGGGCCGCCGCGCCGCCGTTGCGGACGCTGATCGATCCGGGCCGGGTGCGCGAGGAACTCGAATTCTGCAAGGCGAATGGGGCCTGTGGAATCTTCATGCGCGGTCTCGAGTGCGAGATGCTCATCACGCATCGCTATTTCGATCCGCTTTACGCGATGGCGCAGGACCTCGATCTGGCGGTCTGTTTCCATGCTGGCAACAACAGCTTCGCCAACCACGATTCGTTCGCGGCTGACACGCGTCTTTCCGTATTTAAGTCGCCGGTCTTTTCCGCGTGTTATCACCTTCTGGGAGACGGCGTTCCGGAGCGTTTCCCGGGGATCCGCTGGGCGTTCATCGAGGCGAGCGCGCAATGGCTTCCATATATCCTCAACGAGATTGGCATCACCCGGAAAGGCCGGGGCAAGGACACGCCGGGCGACCTTCTGACGAAGAGCAATGTCTATGTGACGACGCAGCGGACCGACAACCTCAAATGGCTGCTCGATGAACTCGGCGACGACAATCTGATCATCGGAACCGATTACGGCCACAAGGACATCGCTGTCGAAATCGACGCACTGAATCGACTGGGGACGGACGGTACGCTGCCGAGAGCGGCCATCGACAAGATTCTGCAAACCAATCCGGGAAAGCTCTACGGGATCGCCTGACCGGAAAAGACCGCCTGGATTGGTCTCAGTTCAACAGCGACTTGCCGTTCATCTCCACCGGCTTCTGCAGGCCCATCAGCTCCAGCACGGTCGGGGCGAGATCGGACAACCGGCCTTGGCCGACGCCCTTGTTGCCGCCGCCGGTCATGATCAGCGGCACCGGATTGGTGGTGTGCGCCGTATGCGGGCCGCCGGTGTCGGGGTCTTTCATCATTTCGCAATTGCCGTGATCGGCGGTGACGAGCAGCGCGCCGCCCGCCTTCTCGATCGCGTCCGCGATGCGGCCGAGCCCTGTGTCGACCGTCTCGACAGCCTTGACGGCTGCCGACAGGACGCCGGTGTGGCCCACCATGTCGGGATTGGCGAAGTTCAGCACGATGAGATCGTACTTGCCGGATTCGATCGCCTCGACGGCCTTGTCGGTGAGTTCGGGCGCGGACATCTCGGGTTGCAGATCGTAGGTGGCGACTTTCGGGGACGGCACCATGATGCGGTCCTCGCCGCGATACTGCGCTTCCTCGCCGCCGTTGAGGAAATAGGTGACGTGCGGATATTTTTCCGTCTCGGCCATGCGCAATTGCGTGCGGCCCGCGTCGGCCACGACCTTGCCGAGCACGTTGTCGAGATTCTGCGACTCGAAGATCGTGGCTAGAAACGGCGACAGGTCTTCGCTGTAATGCGTCATGCCGGCGGCGGCGGCGAAATGCGCGACGCGCTTGCGGGCGAAGCCCTTGAAGTCGGGATCGAGCATGGCGGCGAGAATCTCGCGCGCCCGGTCGGCGCGGAAGTTGAAGCAGATCACGCCGTCGCCATCGCGCACGCCGGCGTAGTCGCCGATGATCGCCGGATCGACGAATTCGTCCGTCACGTCTTTCGCATACACAGCCGCCATCACGGCCTGCGGATCGTCGAAGTGTTCGCCCTCGGCGTCGATGATGGCGTTGTAGGCGCGCTCGACGCGATCCCAGCGCTTGTCGCGGTCCATCGCCCAGTAGCGGCCGATGACGGTGCCGATCTGCACGGCAGGATCGAGCTGTTCGCGGAATTTCTTCAGATCGTCCGCGCCCGAACGCGGCGGCGTGTCGCGCCCGTCGGTGCAGCAATGCACGACCACCGGCACGCCCGCGGCGTTGATGATGTTCGCCATCGCGGCCGCATGGTCCTGATGCGAATGCACGCCGCCCGGCGACACGAGGCCGATGAGATGGCAGCGCCCGCTGCTGGCGCGCAGCTTGTCGATCGCGCTCATCAGCGCCGGCATGCGCGCCATGCTCCCGTCCTCGATCGAGGCGGTGATGCGCGGCAGTTCCTGCATGACAACGCGGCCCGCGCCGATATTCAGATGGCCGACTTCCGAATTGCCCATCTGGCCGTCCGGCAGGCCGACGTCGAGACCCGATGTGCGCAGGAACGAATGCGGCGAGTTGGCCCACAGGCGGTCGAAATTCGGCGTGCGGGCCTGCAACACAGCGTTGTCGGCGGCGTCTTCGCGCCAGCCCCAGCCGTCGAGCACCACGAGCATCACCGGACGACGCGTCTGCATGGGAATCTCCTGAATCAGTTTGCCCGTTCCTACCGAACGCGGTCGTACCGGACAAGGCGACGGACCTACGGCAGGTGGGGTCCAAGTGTCCGAATGTCCATGAACATCCGCACAGCTACTGGCAGGGAACGCGCGTCAGTGGCAATCTCCCGAAGCGATCCGAATCGCCAGGGAGACAGTCATGCGCATTTCGACCCTTGCCGCTCTGGGACTTGCGGCCCTTCTGGGAATGACCTCGGCCTACGCCCAGGCGCCGGCACCCGCCAAGCCGGCGACTCCGGCGGCTGCGCCCGCCGCCACTGCGCCCGCAGCGGCGCTGATCGACATCAACTCCGCCACGAAGGCGGAACTTTCGAAGCTGAAGGGGATCGCGGACGCGCGTTCCGACGCAATCATCAAGAACCGTCCTTACAAGGGCAAGGACGAGCTCTACCAGAAGAACATCATTCCGCGCGCCGTCTACGACGACATCAAGGACCAGATCATCGCGCGGCAGAAGTAGCGTCAGCCGAAGCGCAGCTTGAGGCCGATGATCGCCAGAACGAGCAGCAAGGTCAGCCCGTTCGCGACGATCACCGGCCAGCTGCCGATCATCAGGCCGTAGACGAACCACAACGCCGTGCCGGTCGCGAAGACGCTCTGGCCCGCGAGCGAGATGGCGCGCGTCTCGCGCGTGCGCAGGATCTTGATGGCCTGCGGGGCCCACGAAATCGTCGTCATGCAGGCGGCGGCGATGCCGATCAGGTCGGTCGTGTAGGACGGCACAGGGGCTCCGATTCGAGAGCTAGACCTTCCCCTTGAATATGAAGAAGGCTCCCGCCGCAATCAGCGCAAAGCCGATCGCGTGGTTCCAGCCCAGCGGCTCCTTCAGATACAGCACGGAAAATCCCGCGAAGACCGTCAGGGTGATGATTTCCTGAATCGTCTTCAGCTGCGCCACGGAAAATACTGAACTGCCATAGCGGTTCGCCGGCACCGCCAGACAATACTCAAATAGCGCAATGCCCCAGCTCACCAGAATGACCAGCAGGATCGGCTGGTCTTTGAACTTCAGATGCCCGTACCAGGCGAACGTCATGAAGACATTCGAGAACGCCAGCATCACGATGGGCGTGATGGGCGTGATGGGCGACGCGGCGAGAGAACCCATGCGTGCTCCGGGGACGTGACTGAATTCAACGCAGGCGGCGAAACGATTCGACCAGTGCGTCAGCATACTTTTCGACGCCCGACGCGCCCAGATGGCAATCGTCGTAACGATCGACCGGCAGCAGCAGCGCATCCGTATCGGACGCCCGCATATAGGCCACGCGCCGCATCGGGCAAGGCGCGCTGTGCAGTAGCGACCGGGTTGCCGGGCGTCCATTTCGAATCGTCGTCGCAGCGCGTCGCGACCGAGACAAGGATCGGAGCGTCGACGCCGCGCGCGCGGATCATGTCGGCGAGCGAACGAAACTGGCGCGTGTAGGCTTCGGTCGACGCGCCGTGCGAGAAGTCGTTTTCGCCCTGATGCCAGACGATGTGGGTAAGCCGGTATTGGGATTTCAGCCCGTCGAGAACGCCGCCAAGCATCGGGGCGAGATCGCCATTGGCCGCCCAACGCGCCATGTCGGTGCCGCCGATGGCGGAGGGGACGAGCACAACGCGATCGTAGAGGCCGGACTCGAACAGCCTGTCGCCAAAGCGCGTCATCGGCTCGCCCTTGTCGCCCGATGTGCCGAGCAGCGGCGATTGCGCCTGCAGGCAACGATGATCGAACCACGCGGCGACCTTGTCGCCATGCTGCGTCACGTAGCGTTGTCCGGCGTCGTTGCTCTGGATCGACTGGCCGATGAACAGCACGATCGCCGTGCGGGCGTCCTGCGCCGGGCAGGCGATGTCGCGTTTGCCGGGCCATGCGGTGAGGCGGCCGAAGGCGTCGAACTGCGTCACGATCTGCGCTTGGCCCACAGCGCCGCGCTTCATGTTACGCAGTTCGCGAATGGGCCAGAGATCGAGTGCAAACGAATAGGCGCCGAACCCATAGGCGGCGATCAGCAGTCCAGCAATCGACAGAGGAAGGGCGAAGCGACGCATGGCGATTCCGCGGGAGGGCTGCGGCACTTCTAGGCCTCAGACCCTAACCGAGTCTTCGGCCGCGCCCGCAAACTCGCCTCACCCGACAAGGCCCTTCAAGGGCGCGATGGACGCGGTCTCCGGAAACACCTTGTCGCCGAGTACGCTCGCCGACAGACCGAGTTGATCGGCCAGCAGGCCCTTCAGGACAGCGCGCAGATCGGTCGTCGGCCGCAGATCGCGCTTTTCGTAGAGCTGTTGCTCTTTCAGCCCCGGCCAGTCGGCGGTGACGCGGCCGCCGTTCAGCGCGCCGCCGGCCAGAAACGCCACCGTGCCGGTGCCGTGGTCGGTGCCGGTCGTGCCGTTGATGCGCGCGGTGCGGCCGAATTCGGTGACGGCCACGATGGTCGTGTCCTTCCACTTTGGGCCGAGTTCCTTTTCGAATTCCTCAAATGCGCCGTCGAGTCCGCCGAGCAGCAGCGCCAGACGGCCGGTCGCGCCGCCCTCGTTGATGTGGGTATCCCAGCCGTCGTACGCGAGCGCACCGATGCGCGGCCCGTCGTCGGCGGCGAGCAGCTTGGCCGCGCCGCGCGCGATCTGCCGCATGTTCTGCACCACATTGCCGCCTGTGGCCTGCCGTGCGCCCATGTCGCGCGCCACGATCTTCTCGATGTCGAGGCCCTGCGCCAGCGCGTCCGCCAGCGCCGGATCGGAATGGCGGTAGAGGTCGAGCAGGCGTTCAGCCACATCGTCGCCCGCGCGCGCAAGTCCGGTCGGGGCCCAGCCGGCGACGGGCGCAGCGCCGCGCAGAACCAGCGGCGTCGCGGCCCCGACTCCCAGCCCGCTGCGACCGCCATTCACCCGTTCGCCGCGCGGCAGGGCCTCAATGGCGCGGTTGAGCCAGCCCGAGGCCGTAAGCCCCGGCGCGGGCTGACCGCTCTCCAGCACGTCCTGCCCGTCGAAATGCGAGCGGTCGCGGTAGCCGGTCGTCACAGCGTGCACGATGGCCGCCTGCTTCTGGCCGAACAGCCGCGCGAATGTCGTCATCGACGGATTGAGGCCAAAAAAGCCGTCGAGCGGCAGGGCGGGATTAGGACCATCCTTGGCCAGCGCGATCGAGCCGTGCAGGCCGGCGTAATCGGGATCGCCGAGGGGCGCGACGGCTGAAAGCCCGTCCAGCGCGCCGCGCAGGATGATGACCACGAAACGCGGATCGCGCCCGCCGGCCGCGTGGGCGAATTTCGGCGCGAAGGCGGAGGCGAACAATGCTCCGCCTGCTGTCACGATGGCGCGGCGCGAGGGGTTTCGGACGAGATGCGCGGACAGTCCGGCCATGGCGTTCATCTCCTGAGGAATTCCGGCGACATCAGCAGCAGGGCGAGCGCCTGCTGGCGCGATTCGGCGCGGCGGATCGCGTCGCGGGTGGGCGTCGAGACGGCGGCCCCGAAGGCGATCTCCGTCATGGCCTCCGGGTTCATCGCGTCGGCGAGGCGGCGCGAGAGTTCGCTGACGATGTCGAGCCGCAGTTTCATGCCTTCGGGCGAGGCCCAGACGGCGGCGGAATCCGCAAAGCCATTGGGGCCGGGCGGCTGCCAGATGGGCTGGCCAAGCAGCGCCGCGCCGCCGTTCAGACGGCCGGGGTCTTCGGGCATGCGGCCGACGAGGCGAGTCGCCGCCATCAGGAATTCGGCCGGCGTACGCATCTTGGTCAGAGGCGGGCTCCACGCCTCGTCCGACTCGATCAGCGTGCGCGCCAGCACCCTCAGATCGCCGTCGCTGTCGCGGAAGGATTTCGCCAGCCGGTCGATCAGCGCCTGCGGCGGCGCGTCGGCCACGAAATGCCGCGCCAGCTTCGTGGCGATGAACATCGCGGTCGAAGGATGGCGGGCGATGTCGGCCAGCACCGCATGGCCCTGCGCCAGACCGTCGTCCGCATAGGTCTTGCCCAGCACCACCTGCGCGCCGGGCTCGTGCGCGTTCGCGTTGAATACGAAGGAGCCCGG
>CANJEY010000195.1 GCA_947472615.1 Beijerinckiaceae bacterium | reverse complement strand
TGCAATCACTATTGCGGTTTCGTCGCTTGCCGCCACCGGCGCGCTGGCGCAGGAAGCCGTCGAGAATTTCTACAAGGGCAAGCAAATCATCCTGCAGACGGGCTCGTCGCCGGGCGACGGCTACGATCTCTACGGCCGCCTCGTGTCGCGCTACATCAGCAAGTACATCCCGGGCAAGCCGACTATTCTAACCCAATATGTGCCGAGCGGCGGCAGCCTGTTGCTCGCCAACCAGTTCGCCAACATCACGCCGCGCGACGGCTCCGTGTTCGGCCTGTTCAACAGCGGCATGCCGACGACGCCGCTGCTCGATCCGTCAGCTGCGAAATTCGATCCGCGCAAGTTCAAATTCATCGGCAGTCCGAACCTCGATACCCACGTCTTCATAGTGAAAGGCGGCGGACCGGTGAAGCGCTTCGAGGATTTGTTCGAGCGCGAGACCATCGTGGGCGCCACCGCGCCGGGCTCGCCGCCCTTCGAATTTCCCAAGGTCACCAACGCGCTCCTCGGCACCAAGCTGAAACTCGTGCCGGGCTATACCGGTTCGGGTTCGGTCATGCTGGCCCTGCAGCGCGGCGAACTCGATGGCTATCCGGGTATGGCTTGGGTCAGCGCCAAGGCAGGCTATGGCGACATGATCGCCCGCAAGGAACTGGTCGTCCTCGCCCAGTTTGGCTTCCGGGTTCACCCCGACCTGAAGGACGTGCCTTCGTTTTCCACCGGAAAGACGGACGCGGATCGGCAGCTTTTCCGCGTACTCTTCGCCAGCCAGGAGTTCGGCCGCCCGTTCGCATTCCCGCCGGACACGCCGGACGATCGTGTCCAGGCGCTGCGCAAGGCGCTGGAAGACACCGTGAAGGATCCGGAATTCATCGCCGAAGCCGCCAAGGTGAAAGCCGACCTCGGCTTCGTCAGCGGCGAGCAATTGCAGAAGTCCGTCGAAACGCTCCACGCGACGCCGCCCGAAGTCATCGCGCGGCTGCGGGCGATCCTCGGGACCGAGAGTACGGACAAGGCGAAGTAGAATGGCGAAGGTACTGTTGAAACTCGCCGCCGCGGCCCTCGTGTACAGCGCTTGCGCGCCCGCAAGCGCACAGGACTTCTACAAGGGCCGGACGATCACGATCGTCGTCGGCGCGTCAACGGGCGGAGGCTTCGACGCCAACGCTCGACTCCTGTCGCGCCACTGGGCGCGCCATATTCCGGGCCGGCCCGATATCGTCGTCAGCAATATGATCGGCGCCGCCAGCATGGTGGCGGTCAACTATCTCGACGCGGGCGCGGCGAAGGATGGCACTGTCGTCACGACGTTCAATTACGGTCAGGTCACCACGTCGCGCATACAGCCTGACAAGGTGAAGACCGACTTCCGCAATTTCAGCTGGCTCGGCTCCATCGCGGAAGATCCCGAGTTCTGCTACGTGCCCAAGGCCCTTGGCGTCGCAGGACTTGACGCCCTCAAAGCGCGCGGGCGCATCAACATGGGCGTCACCAACTTCGGCACCGCCAACGACATCAGCCAACGGATCATGCGCGGCGTTCTCGGCGTCGACGTCCGGCAGATCGCCGGCTATCCGGGCAACACCGAAATCAAGCTGGCGCTCGAGCGTGGCGAAGTTGACGCTACCTGCAGCCCGTGGAGCGAACTGCCTCCGGACTGGCAAGCGCGTGGCGACATCGTTCCGTTCCTGAATTTCGGCTCGTATCGCCCACCGTCGATGCCCGCGAACGTTCCATTCGCGCTCGATCTGGCGGGCACGGCACGCAACCGCTCGATCATCAACGTCCTGATGGCGAGCGCCATCATAGGCCGGCCGTTCATCATGTCCAAAGTGACGCCCGAAGACCGCATGACCATTCTTCGCAAGGCCTTCGACGACACGATGAAGGATCCAGCGTTCATGGCCGACGCAGCGAAGCTGAACATGCCGATCGCTCCCAAGAGCGGCGCGGAGGCGCGCAGCATCGTTGAGAGCATCTATACAACGCCGGATGACGTCGTTCAGGCGGCCCGGCGCATCATGGAAGAAGAGGGACCGAAATGAATTTGCAACGGCTTTTGCTGGGCGCCGCCTCGGCCGCGATCCTGAGCGCTGCGCCGCTCGCCGCGCATGCGCAGGATTTCTATCGGGGCAAGACGATCACCATCGTGGTCGGCTTCACGCCCGGCGGCGGCTTCGACGCCAATGCGCGGCTGTTGTCGCGGCACTGGGGCAATCATATTCCCGGCAAGCCCGAGGTCGTGGTCAGCAACATGCCGGGCGCGGCCAGCATGGTGGCGGTGAATTATCTCGAGGCCAGCGCCTCCAAGGACGGCACTGTCGTCGGCACGTTCAACTACGGCCAGATCACCGCGTCGCGTTTGCAACCCGACAGGGTGAAGGCCGATTTCCGCAACTTCAACTGGATCGGGTCGATCGCCGAGGACCCTGAGTTCTGCTTCATGCCGGCAAAAATGGGCGTGAAGACGTTCGAAGAGGTGAAAGCGCGCGGCAAGCTGGTGCTCGGCCTCACGTCGTTCGGCACCGCCAACGACATCAGCCAGCGCATCATGCGACTGCTGGGCGTCGATCTGAAGCAGATCTCCGGCTACCCCGGCAGCACCGAAGTGAAACTCGCCATGGAGCGCGGCGAAGTCGACGCCACCTGCGGCGCCTGGAGCGAACTGCCGGTCGACTGGGAGCAGCGCGGCGACATCATCCCCTACATGAACTTCGGCTCCTTCCGTCCTGCGAACATGCCCAAGTCGGTGCCGTTCGCGCTCGACTATGCCAAGACGGATCGCGAACGCCAGATCATCAACGTGCTGATGGGCACGTCGATCATCGGCCGGCCCTACATCATGTCGAAGGCGGTTCCGGCGGATCGTATCGCAATCCTGCGCAAGGCGTTCGACGAAACCGTCAAGGACCCCGCCTTCGTGGCCGACGCGACCAAGCTCAACATGCCCGTCGCGCCAAAGACTGCCGCCGAAGCGCTCGCCATCGTGCAGAGCATTTATGCCGTCCCCGACAACGTGGCGGACGAGGCGCGCAAGATCATGGAAGAAGGAACTGGCGGGAAGTAACGCTCCCGCCTCCTTTCGCGTCGCGCGTCTGCCAAATCAGGCGGCGCTGGCCGCCGACAGCGCCGCCTTGATGAAGCCGCGATTGCGGACTTTGTCGCTCATTGCCTGACAGCGTTTGAGGAGGCGGTGCTCATCAGCCGTATAGTCCGGCGTCGCGCAGTGCAGCGTGCTGAGATTGTCCCACATCACCAGATCGCCTTCATCCCATTCGTGGGTATAAAGATACTTGGGCTTCATCTGGTGATCGGCGAGGAATGCGAGCAACTCCTCGCTTTCCTGGGGCTCAAGTCCATAGATGCTCTCGATGTGATTGAAGTCGCAATAGAGCACGCTCTTTCCGGTGACCGGATGTGTCAACAGCATGGGGTGAGCCCTGACCGGCCGCTTGCGATCGTCGGGAATATCCGAATAGGTCGCGCGCTTGCTGCCCGCCTGCCGAATGACACTGTTGAATTTCTCGACGCTGTGCAGTCCGTACGTTCCCTGCAGCTTCTCGATTACGTCCGCAGGCAGATCGTCGGTCGCCGCTTGAACGGCCACGAAACGCGTTCCGCCGAGCGCCTGGCCATTGCGGCGCGGGATCTTGAATGCATTGAGCGACGTCGCATAGCCGGCAACCGGCGTATAGGTCATATCTTTGTGCCAGATCATGCCGGCGTCGGGATGGCCGACATTCTTGCCGTTTTCGATGATGTTGGACACGATGTTGACGTCCGGGCTGCCCGGATCCTTGTAATCCGGCATCCCGTGAATTTCGCCGAACCGCGCCATGAAGGCGGCGTGTTCGGCCGCCGCGAGCGTCTGCTTCGGAAAGTGCAGCAGACCATATGCGCCAAAGGCCGCGAGTATTTTTCCGAACGCCGCATCGCTGAGCGGCTTCGACAGGTCAACGCCCGTGACTTTCGCGCCCATGATCTTGCCGGTCGGCTCGATGGACAACATTTGGCGATCCTCCTCGATTTTAGTGTTTTGAAGCGAGACCTCATGGTCCCGATCTGTGAGCGCTCCAATCAGCACGCAGCGAACTTGATCCCGAACAGGCGCTATTTTTGCCCGGTGATCTGGCGGCCGAGCGCCAGCCACTTTTCATAATTCTGCGGATATTCGGGATCATCGCCGAAATAATAAACCTTCTCCGGCTTGTCGCGGCTCGCCATGTCGGTGCGGGCCGACGCATAGCCGAGACTGCCATAGATTTCCTGCCCCTCGCGCGACAGCACAAAATCGATGAACAGCATCGCCGCGTGTGGATGCGGCGCTTTCGCCGCGAGCGCCATGGCGCCAGTCGTGGAATAAACGCCGCCGAGCGCGCGCCACGCCACAGGCGCGCCCTGATCGCGGCTGTTGGCGATGTGAGAGTTGAACAGCGCGGGCGACATGGCGACCTCGCCGGACACGACCAGATTGGCGACTGCGCGGCCCGAGACTTCGTGAACGCGGATATTCTGCTCCGACAGCCGGCGCGCAAACGCCTCGCCGCGGTCAGTCACAAGCGCGCCGATGAAATTGGCCAAAGTGGACGTGCCGGGGATCGCCATGCGGCCGCGCCACTTTGGATCCAGCAGATCGTCATATGTTTTGGGAGCATCCGCTTCGGATACGAGCATTGTATTGTAGCCCATGCCCACGAAGCTCTGGTAATCCAGCGCCCAATAGCCGGAGGGCTCCAGCCCCGTCTTGGCGAAATGCGCCAGTTGCGGCGACTTGTAAGGCTGCAGGACGCCAAGCTCCATCAGGGGCCGGAGACCAATCACCGCAAGATCGAGCGCATCGACCAGATAGGTTCTGGCCGCATATTCCTCCATCATGCGGCGCGAGGTTGTCGGCGCGTCTGCTTTGGCGATTTCGAACTTGAGAAACGGATATTTCTTCATGAACCCCGCATAGACCGGGTCGGCCTGCGCGCCGATGGAATAGACGAGGATCTTTCCCTCGCGCCGTGCGCCCTGTTCGAGCAGAGCCTGACGATCAGGGCCTTCGTAGGTGGCGATCTCGGCGACGGTTAAGGGCGCGGCCAGCGCGGAAAAGCCAACGACGACACAGCCGGCCGCCGCCACGCAGCGAAGCAGAAATCCCATGTAATCCTCCCAATGCTGCGGAGCCGCCTTTGGCGACGGATCACGACAATTCGCGCGTCACGCGACAATCGCAACCTTGTTTGAAGCTTCCGCTCAGATCTTATTCCGGCGTCCAGCCGAATTCATTCGGATGGACGCCAACCCAATCAAGTCTGCCCTTATGTCCTCATGTTGACAAGCCGCCACAAGTCATCAGCCGCTCCTCAGCGGGGAACGTCCTTGGCGTAGGCGTGAATAAAGGTTCGCATCTCGGGCGGCACCGTGAGCGCCTTGCGCACCTGATCGTTGACCGTCGCGTCGATGACGTATTCGGGCACGAAGCCGAAGGTCTTCAGGCAGTCCTCCTGATATTCCTTGTCGTTGCTCATCGCGGCGATCGCCTTGCGGATTGCGTCGATGGCGGGCTGCGGCGCGCCAGGCGGCATCACCACCATGCGCTGCATCGCACCGTTGAGGGCGATGATAGTGCGATAGGCGTCCCACAACTGGCCGGACGGCTCGGTTCCCTTGGCCTTCTTGTAGAGCTCATGGAACGGCAGCAGGTTCACGCCTTCCATCTGCTTGGGCACCCGGAAGCTGACGCCATTGTAGCCGGGATCGTAGAACACCCCGATCGCCTCGCCCGTCGCCACCATGCCGGGCTCGATGATCGCCCGGTAGCTCGGCGGCGATTCAGAATAGAAGTTGATCTCGCCCGTCTGCAGCGCCAGCCGCGCGCCCTGACTACCCTTGTAGCCGGTGACGTACTTGAATTTCAGACCGAGCATTTCGGCCGTCATGCGCAACAGGATATCCTTGGCGTTGTCGACCCCGAGCCCCCCGATGATCAGGTTTTTGGCCTTCACGATGTCGGTCGCGTCCTTCAGGCCCGGCTGGATGTCGGTGCGGGCGAAATAGACGCTGGTTCCGGGCTGGTAGGCGACAAACTCATACGTGCGGAAGTCGACCCGACGCGGCGTCTGGTCGCTCGCCGACTGCCAGGCCGCGCCGGTGAGATAGCCGACAACAGTGCCGTCCTTCGGGGCGATCTCGCCGAGGAAGTTGGTGCCGATGAGGCCGCCGGCGCCGTCCATGTTCTGCACGATGACGCCCGGCGCGCCGTCGATGTGGCGCGAGACGAATTTGGCGAACAGCCGGCCCTCCACATCAGTGGGGCCGCCGGCTGCATAATTGACCAGCACGGTCAGGCGCTTGCCCTTGTAGAAATCCTCCTGCGCGGCGGCAGGCGTGAGCGCGGCGGCGGCCAGCAGGGCGCTGCCGGCGGCGACGAACAGATTGCGTCTGGAAATGGTCATGGGCGTCCTCCGGCCCGAACGGGCCTCGATCCGCCGAGATGCTCCGGCGGTTCGGTCAAACTGCATGGAAGGCGGACGATTTGCAATCGTGCCGCAGAGCCTCCGGATCAGCCGACGACAGCGAACACCTGCTCGCCGTCGATCTGCACCGGATAGGTGCGGATCGCGATGCTGCACGGCGCCGCCGTCGGCTCGCCCGTCTTGATGTTGAACATGCCGAAATGCATCGGGCATTCGATCTCGTCGCCGATGATCGCCCCTTCCGCCAGACTGGCGAGCCCGTGCGAGCAGCGGTCTTCCGTAACGTAGAAAGTCCCTTCCACGTTGTAGGCGGTCAGGTTGCCATCCTCGCGCTCGACGAGCTTCATGGCGCCCGGCGCGAGTTCCGAGGTCGTGCAAACAAAAACGCGCTTGTCGGATGACACAGGATGCTCCAGAGGCTATTTTCCGGCCCGAATTCGGTCCGCCCCGTTTAGAGAACATAGGCCGGGGCCGCAAGCCGAGCCGCTGCTGCAAACGAGGTCGTACATGTCCGCAACCCGCTCCTTCGTGGTGGACGACACCCAAAAGGGCGTCTTCCTCCTCGACCGCGAGGCGCTCGTCTCCGACGAAGTGCTGCGCAACGAAATGTCGAACGTCTTCGCCAAGTGCTGGATCTACGTGGGCCACGGGTCCGAGGTGAAGAAGCCGGGCGATTTCCATACCCGCCGGGTCGCCGGACGCCCGGTCATCTTCGTCCGCGACCAGACCGGACAGGTGCGCTGCCATTTCAACACCTGCCGCCACCGCGGCGCGATCGTCTGCAACGACCGCAGCGGCACGCTGCGCCGGTTCAACTGTGTCTATCACGGCTGGATCTACGGCAATAACGGCGAGCTTCAGCGCGTCCCGGGCGACGAAGCCTATACGGAAGCCTTCGACACCAAAACGCTCGGTCTCAAGGGTCCGGCGCAGTTCGACCAGTACCGTGACTTCTGGTTCATGAACCTCGACGGCAATGCGCCGCCGCTGAAGGAATATCTGGCGCAGGCGACAGATTACATCGACCTCATAATCGACCAGTCGCCCTCGGGCCAGATGGAAGTCCTGCCCGGCACGCAGGAATACGACGTCTCGGCCAACTGGAAGCTGATGGTCGAGAACAGCGTCGACGATTACCACCTGCCTTCCACCCACTCGACGTGGCTGAACTTCATGGCCAATTCGGGCGTGAAGGTGGAGCCGCCGAAGGCCAAGGATCAGGTGCTGCCGACGCGCGGCTGGGCCATCGAACTCGGCAACGGCCACTTCACCACCGACAACGTGAACTTCCGCGGTCGGCCAGTCGCCAAGTGGATTCCCCTCTATGGCGAAGCCGCCAAGGGCGAGATTGACGAAATCCGCGCCGAACTCGTGCAGCGTTTGGGCGAGGAACGCGCCACCCGCGTCGCCGACACCAACCGCAATCTGGTGATCTTCCCGAACCTCGTCATCAACGACGGCTCCTCGGTGACGATCCGGACCTTCTATCCCGAAGGTCCGGCTAAGATGCACGTCACCGCCTGGGCGCTCGGCCCAGTCGAGGAAAACGAGAGCGCCCGCGCCCGCCGGCTCGATGCCTTCCTGACCTTCTACGGCCCCGGCGGCTTCGCCACGCCCGACGACGTCGAGGCGCTGGAGATGGTGCAGCAGGGTCTCGCCAACTGGCAGGACGATCGCTGGTCCGAAATGTCGCGCGGCATGGGACGCGAAGGCGAGCAGCTCAACAGCGACGAACACCACCTGCGCATCTTCTGGCGCAAATGGAACGCGATGATGACCGGAGCCACCCGATGACCTTCCAGCTGAAGACCTTTCCG
>CANJEY010000194.1 GCA_947472615.1 Beijerinckiaceae bacterium | reverse complement strand
GGCGACGCGCCTGCGCCTCGTCGAGCCTGATCCGCTCCACCAGCGCGTCGAGGCTGTCGAACTTCTCCTCGCCCCTGATCCAATCCGCGAAGGCCACCTCGACCTGCTTGCCGTAGAGATCGCCGGCAAAATCGAACACGAAGACTTCCAGCAGCGGCGGGCCGTTGTCGACCGTAGGGCGTTTGCCGAAGCTGGCGACGCCCTTGTGGGTAACGCCATCGACCGTGAACCGCACCGCATAAATCCCGTACGCCAGCCGGCAGGACGGATCGAGCGCCAGATTGGCGGTCGGAAAGCCGAGGGTCCGCCCGAGTTTCTGGCCATGGATCACCTCGCCGGTGACGAACCAGTCGTGCCCCAATAGCCTTCGGGCGCGGGCGACATCGCCCATTTCCAGCGCCTCGCGTGTGGCGGCGGAATGAACGGCTTCAGATGACCCGTCAGGGTCAGCCATGACCTTGTCGACGACATCAACCGCGAAGCCGCAACGCAGCCCCGCCTCTTTCAAAAAGGCTGGCGTGCCGGCGCGGGCCTTGCCGAAATGGAAGTCGTAACCGACCACCGCTCCCGACAGACCAAGCCGGCGCACCAGCACATCATCGACGAAATCGCCCGGATCGCGCTGGGCGATGTCGGGACCGAAGGTCAGCACCACCATGCCGTCGAGGCCGAGGCGGGCTAGACCGCGCGCCTTCGCGGCCTCGGGCGTCAGCCGAAAGATCGTGTGGCGGCCGGTGAAATAATCGACCGGATGTGGCTCGAAGGTTAACGCCGCGCAGGGCTTGCCCAGTTTGGCCGCCAGCGCGCGGGCGCGCGCCACCACCGCCGCATGGCCGCGATGCACGCCGTCGAAATTGCCGATGACGTAAACCGCCCCCTCGAGGCCCGCGGAGGGCGACGCGGGATCGCGCGCGATCACGAAGTCGGCGGCAGGATGGGACGGATGAGCGTTCATTCTGTAATTCGGCCGGTGGGTCCGGAGGGTCAGCGCCTCCAGCCGGCGTCCTGATGGCAGCCCGCAGCGACGAGGATGTTTGGTCCAGCCTCATATGTGCGTTGCTGCGCCGCGGTCAACGGGCGTTGCGGGACGGCACCATCACCAGCGCCTCGCCGTCGAGCACCACCTTGCCGTCCACCAGCGCCTCGCACTTCAGCCGGCAGCGGCGTTTTTCGGCGTCGAGTTCGACCACCTCGACCAGCACCGAGACCACGTCGCCGATGCGGACGGGGGCGCGAAAATTCAGCGTCTGCGACAAATAGACCGCGCCCGGACCCGGCAGCCGCATCCCCAGAACGGCGGAAATCAGGCTTGCTGTATAGAGGCCATGGGCGATGCGGCCGCCAAAGCGGGTCTTGCGGGCGAAATGATCCGACAGATGAATGGGATTGTGATCGCCGGTCAGCGTCGCGAAGCCGATGACGTCGTCGGCCATCACGGTTTTCATCAGGGCCTCGCGCATGCCGATGCCGAGGTCCTCGAAATAATGTTCCTTGAAGATTTCGCGCGTCATTCCGCCTGTTCCGTTGCGGGAGCACCATGACGGGAGGTCGGGGCGACGGCAATTGTGCTTTCGGACGCCCCAATGGTTGCAGGAATTACATCTAATTTGAACGAATTGACTTAACCTGATCGAAACGCGACCTCGCCTAAAGTCTTTCCACGGTCGGCCGCCTGAGGGGCAGTGCGGCGGACCAGTGTCATCGAGTGGGGCCTCGGCCCCGAGTGGAGTCAGATATGACCGCCGATCCCGGAATGCCGATCCTCGTCGTGGACGATTACAACACCATGGTTCGGATCATCCGCAATCTGTTGAAGCAGATCGGTTACGAGAACGTCGACGACGCGCCCAACGGCGCCGCGGCGCTCGAGAAGATCCGCGCCAAGAATTACGGCCTCGTGATTTCCGACTGGAACATGGAGCCGATGACGGGTTTCGAACTGCTCACCAAGGTGCGTCAGGATCCGGCCAATGCCGAACTGCCGTTCATCATGGTGACGGCTGAATCGAAGACCGACAACATCCTGCTCGCCCGCAAGGCCGGCGTGAACAATTATCTGGTCAAGCCGTTCAACGCGCAGGCGCTGAAGGCCAAGATCGACCAGGTGTTCGCGCCCGCGCAAGCGGCGTAAGCGCCTTCAAGCCGCCTGAGGACTACCACGCAAGTTCCTGCATCACGGCGAGCGGGCGCAGCCCCGCCGCCGTGATCGCGCGTTGATACGCCTGATCGTCGAACGCGCCAAGTTCCAGACCCGCGCCCGGATGCAGTTCCGCCCGGTGGATGCCGTGGCTAATGAACAGCGCATCGAAACCCTGATCCACCGCGCCGCGAATATCCGTCCGCAACGCATCGCCGATGGCGAGCACGCGTGACCTGTCGACCGCTGCGCCGCGCTTGCCCGTCGCCAGCTCCAGCGCCCGCTCATAGATCGGCGCGAACGGCTTGCCGGCCTGCAGCACCCTGCCGCCCATCTCTTCATAACGCTGCGCCAGCGCGCCCGCGCAATACAGCTCCGTATGCCCGACATGAACCACGAGATCAGGGTTCGCCGAAATAAAGTCGAGCTTGCGGGCCAGCATTTTCTGGAAAGCCGGATCGTAATCGGCGGGCGTCTCGCGATCGTCGTGGAAGAGCCCCGTGCAGACGACGTATTCCGCGTCGTCCAGCGCAACGAGCGGCGGCGTGAGACCGGTCCGGTCGCGCAGGATGTCGAACAGCGTCAAATCGCGCTCGGGGCCGATGTGATGCAGGGGCGCGTTGCCGCGCGCCTCGATGAAGGCGAGCGTCACGTCGCCCGAAGTGACGACTGCATCGAACACCTCGTCCGGCACGGCGAGGCGCGTCAATTGTTCGAGGATGGGCGGAAAAGGACGCGGTGCGTTCGTAACCAGCACCACGGTCCCGCCCTGACTGCGAAAGTTCGTCAGCGCAGCGCAGGCCTTGGCAAAATGCGCCTTGCCGTTGTGGACGACGCCCCAGATGTCGCACAAGACGACATCATAGCGATCCGCGAGCGTGGAGAGACCGGGAAGGAAAGACGTTTGCGACATGGTGCGGCGCTAAGGCCCGCCGCAGCCCGTGTCAAGCAAGGGCATGGGGCCATGGTGCGAATCAACGGCCGTTGTGCGATGAATCGCTGAGAAACAATGACATTTCGAGGTCAAATGCCCCGCTATCTCGATCCCCCGACCGTCCCCGAAACCGGCGGCCGTTATTCGCAGGGCGTGCTGCTCGCCCCCTACGCCAAGCGGCTCATCATCTCCGGGCAAGTTGGCCGGTCCGCCGATGGCGCGCTGGCCAGCGGGCTCGAGGCGCAGACCGCGCAGGCCTTCGACAATCTGCTGGCGATCGTCGAGGCCGCCGGGCTGACGCCGCGCGACATTGTCAAGCTGACCGTGTTCAGCGCGGTGCCAGGCGGCATTTCGATCATCCGCGATATCCGCAGCAAGAAGCTGGAAGGCGTCGCGCCGGCCAGCACCTATGTGGAAGTCGCAGGCCTCGCCGACCCCGGCTATCTGGTGGAGATCGAGGGCGAGGCGGTGCGCGAAGCCGCGTTCTGACGCAAACAGCCGCCGACGCAGGGTCGGCGGCTGGCGAAGTCGGTGCGGGATTATTCCGCCGCCATCGCATATTGATTGATGGTCGCCTTGGCGATCTGGGTCAGCGCCTTGTCGGTGGCGCTTTCTTCCGCCAGCGTCGCCTGCAGCAGCGTCACGGCTTCCTTGTAGCCGAGTTGCTTCGCCCATGCGGACAGCGTGCCGTAGCGCGAGATTTCATAATGCTCGACCGCCTGCGCGGCCGCCAGAAGTCCGGCGTCGATGGCGAGCGTACCCTTGTACTCGCTAATGATCTCGGCGCCTTCATCAGTGATGCCGACGATCGCCGCGCATGTCTTGCCGCGCGCCGGCTTGCCGATGATTTCGAACACCTGTTCGAGCCGCTCGATCTGGCCTTCGGTTTCGCCACAGTGCTTCTCGAACGCCGCCTTGAGCTCGGCGCTTTGCGCGGCCTTCGCCATCTTGGGCAGGGTCTTGAGGATCTTCTTCTCGGCGAAATAGATGTCTTTCAGCGTGTCGTGAAACAGAGTTTCGAGTCCCTTTTCGGCCGCCATTGCGCCCTCCTGTGTATGAATCACTCATGCCAAAGCTGGCCGACGACAATGAAGCGCAATGAAATTGGTTCCGAGATCAGGCTCGCGCGCAGCGTGAATTGACGCGAAGACGGATCGCGGCTTGATTTGCGACAATCGCAAGCGGATATCTTGCGCCTATGGTGCGGCCTTCGTCGCAGGAGGATTTCATGACTGGCAAGAACATCGCGCTGCAGGTCGACGGCATGACGTGCCAGGGCTGCGTCAATTCCGTCGAGCGCATCGTCAAGAAAGCCGACCCCCAGGCGCATGTGTCGATCGACCTGAAGTCCGGCCGCGTCGAGGCGATCACGTCGGTCGCGGCCGACACGCTGACCAAGGCGATCAGCGCCGCCGGCTACGAGGCGCGGGTGGCGTGAGCCTGTTCCCGCCGTGGCGACGCCCTACATGAGCGGCGTCACACCAGCGGGGATTCTCATGTCAATCAAGCCACTCTTTACCGCAAAAGCCACCGCCACCGGCGGCCGCAACGGCCACACCCAGGCCAGCGACGGATCGGTCAGCGCCGATCTGTCCGTGCCGAAGGAAATGGGCGGTCCCGGCAAACCGAACACCACCACGCCCGAGCATCTGTTCGCCGCCGGCTATGCGGCCTGCTTCGGCGGCGCGCTGGATCTCATCGGCCGTCAGCACAAGAAGGACGCCAGCAAGGCGAGCGTCACCTGCGAAGTCACGATCGGTCCGCGCGATGCGGGCGGCTTCGGGCTCGCAGTGAAAATGCTGGTCGAAGACGCATCGCTGCCCACCGCTGATCTCGAAGCGCTGGTGAAGGAAGCGCACGAGAAAATTTGCCCCTACAGCCACGCGACACGCAACAACGTGGAGGTGGATATTTCGGTGAAAGGCGCCTGACCGGCGCCTTAACGACTTCCCGAATCCGATTGTGCCGCAAGCATCGCCGCTTATAGTTGGCTACGCGAGCCGCCGCATCGCGGGAGGCAGACCCTTCTCCCTTGGAAACAAATTCGATCTTGGGACAATGACGCCGACCCTACCATACGGGAGTTCTGCGCGGCCTATTCGACCCAGCGGGCGCGGGCGCGCAGGGTGAGCTCCGGGCGGGCGTGGCGGGCGAGGCCCGCCAGATCGGTGGCGGCCGCCTTCAGCAGGTGGTCGCGGCTCGCCACCAGCGCCGCCACGGGCGACAGGCTCGGGGCAAGACGCGTCAGGAAATGCCGCGGCGTCTCGCGCATCACGGCGGCGCGTGCGCCCGACGACAGGAAATCCGACAATTCCTCCGCGAATCCCGATTCTGGCGCGCGGCCCGCGTGGATCACGAACACACGCGGATTGCGCGCCATCTCCACGCCGCGTCGGAACAGGTCCGACCCGCTGCTGGCCTCGGCGAGTTCGCAGCCAGCGTGATCGGCGATCTTTCGCATCCCCTCACGACCAGCCGACGCCGCCAGCGTTACGTCGCGAATCAGCCCCTCGATCGCAGCCGGAACCAGCGAGGACAATGTGCGCACGACCGCCTCGGCCGAAACAGGCCGGGCGCCGGCGGAATCCTGAACGACCACCACTGCGGAAAGCATGAGGGCTCTTTACACGTTGTTGCGTTGCAAAAAAACCGGAAACGCACGCCGTCTTGACGAACAGGAATATGTTCTCTATTTGTTCTTTATTCCTGTTTTGTTCCATCATTCGCCGCAATCGGAGGCGAAGTTGGCCCGGAACAGTCGATTCGGGAGAGGCAGCATGTTGAGTCGGTCGGCGAGCGAAACCATGGAACGGCTTCCGATCCGGCCGCAGAGCCGAACGCGCAATCTCGGCGCGCAACTGGGCGGCGCGTTCGGCAAGACCAGCGATTTCGGCGGCGAGCGTTGGCGCGGACGCGGCGCGCAGACCAACGACAGCGGCCGGTTCGAAACGGAAATCCGCGAGGATTTTGACGACGGCTGGGAGAGCCTGTCGGAACTCGAGGCGTTCCGCACCGAGATCACGATCGAGAAGCCGAAGACGATCATCACCCGCAACGACTCGCCGGACATTTCGTTCGATCGCTCGATCAATCCCTATCGCGGCTGCGAACACGGCTGCGTCTATTGTTTCGCCCGGCCGACCCACGCCTACATGGGCCTGTCGCCAGGCCTCGATTTCGAGTCCCGCCTGTTCGTGAAGGAAGGCGCGGCGGACCTGCTGGTGCGCGAACTCTCGGCTGCATCCTACCAGCCCAAGACGATCGCCATCGGCACGAACACGGATCCGTACCAGCCCATCGAGCGCAGCCACCGGGTCATGCGTTCCGTGCTCGAAGTGCTGGAACGGACCAATCATCCGGTCGGCATCGTCACCAAATCAGCGCTGGTGACGCGCGACATCGACATCCTGTCGCGCATGGCGAAGAAGGGGCTGGCGAAGGTCGCGCTGTCGGTGACGACGCTCGACCGCAAGCTGGCGCGGCTGATGGAGCCCCGCGCCGCGACGCCCGATAAACGGCTCGAGGCGATCCGGCAATTGTCGGACGCCGGAATCCCGACCGCCGTGATGGTCGCCCCCATCATTCCGGCGATCAACGACCCGGAGATCGAGGCCATTCTCACCCGCGCCCACGCCATGGGGGCGCGCGAAGCCGGCTACGTGATGCTGCGTCTGCCGCTGGAGGTGGAAGACCTGTTCGGCGAATGGCTGCTGGCGCATTTCCCCGACAAGTTCCGCCACGTCATGTCGATTGTGCGCGCGATGCGCGGCGGCAAGGCCTACGATTCGACGTGGGGCAAGCGCATGACCGGCTCAGGCCCCTATGCGTGGATGGCCGGCCGCCGCTTTGAGGTGGCGAGCAACAAGCTCGGGTTCAACAAGCAACGGACAAAGCTGCGCACCGACCTGTTCACGCCGCCGATGCGCAGCGGGCAGCAATTGAGCCTGTTCTGAAATCCGTCAGCGCGGCGGCGGCGTGACGCCCGGTATGCCGTAGCGGGCGGCGAGCAGAACCGCGCCGACGACCACGACCAGCAGGCCGATCCACGTCACCGCCGACCAGCCGGCTCCGCCGCCGGACTTGCGCGGGGCCTTGCGGGCGGCGGCGCCGTAGGTGCGCTGGGCGAAAGCTTCCGTAGCCGGGCCGGCCGGCACTTCGGGACCACGCCCTTCGAGCGTCGCTTCCGCCAGATGGCGATAGATCGCAAGGCGGCGCGGCGTGCTCTCGCCGATGATGTAGGCGGACTGTTCGCCATCGTTCGGCTGGCGGCCCTTGTTCTTGTCGAACGCGATCAGCCAGTCGTGCTTGTTCTGCTTGTAGATCGAATAGGCCACGAGGCCGACGATGTCGCCGTCGCCGGTGACGAGGCTTTCGAACACCGCATTGCGCTCCTCGCCCTCCTCGGGACGGGCCGCGCCGTTCTTGATGTCGAACGCAGAGGTTTCGGGCAGTTTCGGACTATCCTTGGCGGCGGCCGCGCCAGTGGTGTCTTCCATCGTCATAGGGGCCTCTCGGTGAAGTTGAACCGGCGTCCGGCAAAGATGCTGTACCTAAACCACAATTTTCTCCGTGTGGCGACGGGACGCAAGCTTGGTCTCGACGATAAACAAATTGTGTTTCGACAGCCACCACGCCACGGCCGTCAAATGACGGGCAAGAATCGCCGCGATCATGCGTCGACTGCGACAAAATGTTTGCAACAGATCGGGAGATTTTCACATGAATTGGTTCGGCGCATCGATATTTGCACTCGTCGCCCTCGGATGCGGAGCTTGTACGGCGTTCGCCGAGGTTGTGAAGATGAAGGCTGAGCTGAAAGCCTCCAACGAAGTGCCGCCGAATTCCAGCACCGCGACGGGCTCGGTCGAGGCGACGCTCGACACGTCCAGCCGGAGCCTGACATGGCTCGTCAATTACGCCGGCCTCAGTGGTCCAGCCGTCGGGGCGCATTTTCACGGCCCCGGCGAGCCCGGCAAGAACGCCGGCATCGTCCTGCCGTTCAAATCGCCGCTTGCGCCGATTCAGGGAGAGGCCGTCCTGACGGAGATTCAGGCGGCGGACGTTCTGGCCGGCAAGTGGTATGTGAACGTCCACACGGAGCGTAATCCGGGCGGCGAAATCCGCGGACAGCTCGTGCGCTAGAGCGCGTTCACGCGACGGCCGCCACAAGCGGCCGATCCGGCGCGGGCGCGGCGGCCTCGCGCTCGAGCAGGGCCAGAAAATCCTTCGCCGGC
>CANJEY010000193.1 GCA_947472615.1 Beijerinckiaceae bacterium | reverse complement strand
GAGATGATCGTCGACAAGAGCACGACCTATGTCGTGCTCGGCGACAACGGCAAGACCTTCGTCGACCGCAACGAGAGACTGCCCATGGGCCCGGCGAGGCAGGCGACCTTCAGCCTGTTCCTGCGCAACAAGAGCCCAGAAGCAGAGTTTCGTGCCTGCCTGAAGTCGATTTGCGCGAGGTGGGCCAGTCATCCCGACGTCGAAAGACTCCGCTTAAGCTTGTTCGAGACGCCCGACATGGAGGCCGAGCGTCGGGCCGGATATCCGATCAAGACACACCCTGTGGACATGCAATATCAGGCCTGGATCGACATTACGGTCTCCAAACCTGCCGTGCTCGCCGCGCTCGCCGACAATGCCATGGCGGCAGATCTCGCTGCCCACGTAGAGACCATCCACACCTACCCGACGAACGTTGTCTTCACCTTCGTCCACAATGGCGCGCCGACGCTGGCCGGACTTCGCGGCTATGCGGCTTATGATGCGATTAACGCGCTCAACGCCGCACAGCATCGGCACCCGCGGCTCCTGACGTGGATGTACGGCGATATCGTCCGCGAGGGGCAAATCGCATGAGCAAGACCGTCTCGGAAACACTGGTCGCCTTCATGCAGGAATATGCCGAAAAAGGCGTCCCGGACCGCGTATTCCATGAAACCAAGCGCCTTGTGCTCAATCAGCTAAAGGCCTCTGTTGGCGCGCACGACCATCCGGCGGTCGCCATCCTGCGAAACTGGGTTGAGCTGTCCGGCAGCAAGGGCAAGGCCCATGTGCTTTGGCATGGCGACATGGTGAGCGCCGAGAGCGCCGCCGTCGTCAACGGTGCACTTTTCGAGGTTCTCGACTTCAACGACACTCATATCCCGACCTATCAGCATGCGGTTTCCGGCGTGCTGCCTGCAGTCCTCGCTCTGGCGGAAATCGACGGACATTCCGGGCGGGACTTCGTGAATGCGCTGGCGATTGGCATTGAGGTTGAGCTGGCCGTCGCCACGATTCTCATTCCCACAGCCTATTATCGCGGGTTCGTGCCGGGCGGCCTGACAGGCGGCGTCGGCGCCGCCGCCGCCTGCGCCGTCATCGCCGGCCTGACGTCCGATCAGATGCGCAATGCCATCGGCCTGGCGATGGTGTCCGCTTTCGGTCTTTATGCATCAGTTGGCAGCATGGGTCTGCCCTACATCATGGGCATGACCGCGCGGTCGGGGTTGAACGCCGCCGAAATCGCATCGCTTGGCATGACCGCCCCGTCCACCGCCTTCGAAGGCGACAAGGGCATGCTTGAGTCGCATTCGGATGAAAGCCCCGAGAAGATTGCTGGCGTCCTGGCCCAGTTGGGCAGCACATGGCGCGTCCTCAAGCAGACTTACAAGACGGTGCCAACCGAGACGATCACGCATGCCCCGCTCGAATGCCTTTTCCAGATCCTGCCTCGCATCAATGGCAGGACGGTAGACCGGATGGAGCTCCTTGTTGAACCCATCGTCGTGAAGATTGCCAATGAACGCATGGAGCGCTTCGGCAAACCCTCCAGTGACCTCACAGCCCGCTTCGATACGCGATTCTGCGTCGCCTCGGCTCTCAAACGCGGCACGTTCACCATCGCCGAGATGATGGAGGCGGCCTACACCGATCCAGAAATCCTCGCAATGCGCGAGAAGATCGAACTGATCGCCGATCCGAAACGGCCGACCTTCGATGGTTGCTCGCTAAGTGTTTATTTCACCGATGGCACAAGCGAATTTGCCAATGTCGACGACTTCGTCGGCACGCCCGGCAATCCGATGACCGATGAGCAATTGTCGGACGTCTTTCGCCGCTCGGCAGGCAGCCATATCTCGGCGGGACATATTGAGGACATTCTGGAGGCCGTCTGGGCCCTCGATACGGCTCCGAACGTCGGCCGTTTGACCTCCCTGCTGAACTTCAATCTTGAGAATGTCTGCGCATGACGACCACACATCTGCCCGGCGGTGAGACGATCTGGTTCCGAAAACTTGGAACAGGGGCTCCTCTTCTTCAGATTCATGGTTCGGCCTTCGGCTACCGCAATTTCGAAAAGATGACCCCGCTGATGCAGCCGCATTTCGAGGTCATCGATTTCGATCTTCCGGGATATGGCGACAGCACGTTCGGACCCGACAAGCCCGCCAGCATGGAAGATCTGGCGGATCTCGTCTTCAACCTCATCCGCGCCCTGGGGTACGACAAGGTCTCGATCCACGGCACATCCTTCGGCGCCATGATCGGCCTGACGCTGGCCGCCCGCCATCCGGAAGTCATCGACAAGCTAATTCTCTCCTGCTTCCTCGCCCGCTATGACAATGCGGCGCGCGTTATGCGCGGAACCTGGAAACGGGCTGCAAAGGATAGCGGGATGGAGGCCGTCGCAGATCTCACCTCCGTCGCCGGGTTTGCGCGCAGTTTTTACGATCGGCCCTATGCGCAGGATCAGCTGGCCGCAATGCGCGCCGCATTCGCAAAGAATACGCCCGAGGCCTTCATTGCCGGCACCGAGATGATCGAACGGACCGACCTCAGCGGCTATGTGCAGGACGTCAAGGCGCCCGTTCTCCTTCTGGCGGGCGACGAAGACAACATGACGCCTTACCACCCCTCGGAATCCGGCGTCGGCTTCGCGCAATTCGCGGTCTCGTTACCGGAAGCGAAACTCGTCGTGCTCGAAAAGTGCGGGCATTATCTGGTCATCGAGCAGCCTGAACAGGCTTCAGGTCACATAGTGCAATTCATGAAGCCCTAAACATGCGCCTATGAAGGGGGCGTCTCGATCAGCCTGGCCACGACTCGGGAGGCGGCGAGCAGATCGACATCCGCTCCGCGCGCGGACAGCAGCGTCAGACCAACAGGCAATCTCGTCTCGTGATCGATGAATGGCGCGTTGATGCATGGAACATGCAGCATCGTCCAGAAGCCGTTGAAAATAAGATCGCCGGTGTTTCCAAGCCTGAGCGGAGCGACTCCTACGGTACTTGGAGCGATGATCGCGTCGAACGCGCGCGCAAACGCATCGAATCGGGGCCGCGCCGCAGCGGCCGCATCCTGAGCCTCGATGAGCTGAGCAGGCGTTATGCCATCGACATTCTCGACCTGCTCGCGAATGCTGGGGTCGAGCAGATCTCTGCTCATGCGATATTCGGGAAGGAATGCAACACGGCCTTCGCCACGCATGATGCGCAGGTGAAGCGCAGCGAGATCGCCGAAGTCGCGCGACAGTTCGACGTCGACCACCTCGTGCCCATGGGTAGCCAGTTCAGCACGAAGAGACTCGAAGGCCTGACGAGTCGCACTCTCGGCCCGATCCCAATAAGGTGTCTTCAGGCAGCCAAACTTGAGCGGCCCCGGTTTGGCCTTCGTCGGAACCGAGTCGCCAGTCAGAACTTCGTAGATCAGCGCCAGATCATCGGATGAGCGGGCAAACCAGCCGACCGTATCCAGACTTGCCGCATATCGCCGTGCGCCTTCGTTGGAAACGCTGTTCCAGGACGGTTTCATCGCCCAGGCACCACAGAAGGATGCGGGCCGGATCACAGACCCGCCCGTCTGGGTTCCTAGCGCAATAGGAACGTGAAAGTCCGCGACAGCCGCCGCCGATCCGCTCGACGATCCACCGGGGGTACGGTCAAAATCATGCGGATTTCTGGTCCGCGCCTTGCGTCCGGTCGCGGCGAACTCGACCGTATCTGTCTTTCCCAGAAGGATGGCGCCTGCGTTCCGCAAAAGCGCGACGGCCGCGGCATCGAGCCCGGGCTGCAAACCATGGTAGATGGGCGAATTGAACTGGGTCGGAAAGTCTTTCGTCAGAAACACGTCCTTCAGTCCAACCGGGATGCCAGCAAGCGGGCCGCAAAGTCCATCCCGGTCCGTGCGCCGCGCTTGCGCAATCGCCGCCTCCGCATCAACGTGCACCCAGGCTTGCACGTCACCATCGCGTTTTGCAATGCGTGAGAGGCAGGCCCTCACCAACTGCTCGGACGACAGCGCTCCAAACCTGTTCACGAAGGACTTGCCTCTTGCGGCAGACTACGTTCGTTCAATCGGGATGGACGCTCCGATCGTACAGGCAGCTCAGCAGATTGCGGTTCTGGCCACGTCCAGAAAATAGGCGCAATATGCGGCAGCGGTCCAAGACATATCGGGAGGAACGATTGTCGCGATTGAAATTGACCTGTCTCGTGGCGTCCGTCACGGCGCTGCTGACCTGCTCAGCCACGACGCACGCGCAAACTTCAAGTTTCTTTTCTGGCAAGCAGCTCACGATCCTCGTCAACTTTACCGCTGGCGGACCGACCGATACAGAAGCCCGGATCGTCTCGAGGCACATTGCAAAGCACATTGCAGGGCGGCCCACTGTGGTGGTTCGGAATATGGGCGGCGCAGGTGGCGCGATTGGCGCAAACTGGCTCGGGCAGATAGCCGCTCCGGATGGGCTGACGCTCAGCCTCTTCACCGGCATGGCTCTTCCCTCCGCAATGGGCGACACGTCCGTTAAAGTCGATCTCACCAAGATGCCCTTCGTGGCTGCCGGCCCATCGATCGGCGGCGTTGTATTCGCGAGAACAGATACCGGCGGCGGACTCAAGTCGTCGCGCGATCTGCTCAAACTCAACGAGTTCTGGGCAGGCGGTCTTTCGGCCGAGTCCAGCAAGGATATCGCGATGCGCATGCAGCTGGATCTGCTTGGCGTGAAATACAAATACCTGACAGGATTTGCTGGAACCAACGAGTTACGGCACGCGCTCGAAATCGGCGAAATTCATCTCATCAATGAAACTCTGTCTGCCTACAAGGCGCTCATTCAACCGGGTATGGTGGCAAGAGGCGAGGCTATTCCACTCTGGTATCAGCCGGTGGATAAGGGCCAGGGTCTCACGACATCGCCCGAGGCGGCAGACACGAATGCGCTGCCCTATCACGAATATTATCGCCAGCTGACCGGCGTTGATCCGTCCGGCCCGATTTGGGATGGCTACCGCTTCATCAACAAGCTGACCTCGACGTTCCAGCGTCTCTTTTTGATGCCTCCCGGCTCGCCGCCTGAAGCGGTCGCCATCCTGCAGGCTGCAATGGTCAGCCTTCAAAAGGATCAGGAGTTCCTGACCGAGTCGATGGACATCTTGAAATTCGAACCTCAGTATGACGCCGATGATCAGACGGCAGAGCTATTCCGCGCGAGTCTCAACACGGATCCTAAGGTGAAGGCTTTTGTCCGGGACTTCATCGAGAAATCCAAAATGAGCGCCAAGCGATAGGGCTATTCCTGGATCGAGCGGGCGACCTATCAGGCAAGAGAAGACTCCATGAAACAGCGATCCGCCAGCATGTTTTCTATCGCGTGGCTAGTCGCGGCGCTTCTGATGCGCGGTCCGGCTGGCGCGCAGGAACAGGCTTTGGTCGACGCGGCGAAGCGCGAAGGTTCGGTCACCTGGTACACGGCGCTCATCATTGATCAGCTGTCGAGGCCAGCTGCCGAGGCTTTTCAAAAGCGCTACGGCGTGAAAATTGAGTATGTGCGCGCCAACAATACCGACAGCGTGCTTCGCATCATCAATGAATCGCGCGCGGGCAAAATGATGGCCGATGTCTTCGATGGCACGTCTACTGTCGCCTCGTTGAAGCCACTTGGCCTCGTGATGAAATGGGTTCCGGATGCGGCGAAGACCATGCCGCCCGAATATGTCGACCCGGAGGGATACTGGGTCGCCACCAGTCTTTATCTCCATACAGCGGGCATCAACACCAATCTCGTTCCGCCCGGCTCGGAGCCGCGCGTCTGGCGCGACCTTCTCGACCCGAAATGGAAAGGCAAAATGGTATGGGGCTCGACACCGGCGACCTCCGCCGGTCCAGGCTTCATCGGCCACATGCTAACCGTGATGGGTGAGCAGCAAGGTGAAGAGTTTATTCGGGAGCTTTCCGCCCAACAGATCACCGGCGTCAACGCAGCCGCGCGGCAGGTGCTTGATCAGGTGATAGCGGGCGAGTATGCGATCGCGCTGAACATTTTTAACAGCCATCCTGTCATCAGCGCTCAGCAGGGCGCGCCAACGACCTGGCTGCCCATGCAGCCAGCAATGGGGGTCTTCTCGAGCATGTCGATTACCAAGGATGCTCCCCACCCCAACGCGGCAAAGCTGTTGATCGAATATTTGATGTCCGACGAAGGACAGGCGATTTTTCGCGACGCAGATTATACGCCGGTCAATCCCCGGGTTGCGCCACGCATTCCTGGAATTCGCGCTGATGGAGTCAACCTCAAGGCGATCTACTACGCGCCGGAGACCATCATGGCTTCGATGCCAAAATGGGTCGATCTCTTCAAACGCTATTTTCGATGACATTGCCAGGAAGGCCGAGGATGCCGATGCAAATGCAGAAACTGATGACGTCCCACACGGGCAGCTTTCCGCGGCCGAAGTGGCTTGGGGAGACGAGGCGCTCGTCGATCACCTTCACGCTGTCAGGCGAGGCTCTGCAGGAAGGTCTCGACGATGCAGTCGTCATGGCGTTGCGCGAGCAGAGCGAACTGGGAATCGATATTGTCACCGACGGTGAATTACGGCGCACCAGCTTTATCTTCCATGTGGCCGGCGTCTGGGACGGAATCAACGCCAACGATCTGGCTCCAAAGACGATCTTCCGAAACCGTGCGGCGACGCATCTGGTGCCCCGCATCACCGGCAAGATCAAGCGACGAGGCCCGTCGCCCGCTGTCGCAGATACACTTTTCGCCAAGCGGCATACAGACAAGCCAGTGAAGATGCAGGTGCCGGGCCCTATGACGGTCATCGATTCATCGCTCAATGAGGCATACGACAATGAGGCGGATTGCGCGATGGATATCGCGGCCGCCCTGAATGCGGAACTTCGCGATTTGCAGGCGGCGGGTTGCGACATGATTCAAATCGACGAGCCCGCCATGACGCGCTACCATGACAAGACGCGCGACTATGGCGCGGCGGCGCTCGATCGTTGCATCGAGGGAATCACGGTCCCAACCATCGTGCATCTTTGCTACGGATATCCGGGTGGAGACGCACGCCAGTATCAATATGAATATGCGGGCCTGCTGCCAACTCTGACGGAAACGAAAATCGGCGGTTTCACAGTCGAGTTCGGCCGCAGCCCGTTCGACCCATCGGTGCTGAAACTGTGCGGGGACAGGATTGTCCTGTTTGGATGCGTCGATCCGGGCGATACTCCGGTGGAAGAGCCACAGGCGATTGCCTCTCGAGTCCGCGGCGCTCTCACCGTGCTCGATCCGCATCAGGTCGTGCTGACACCCGACTGTGGTCTAGTCACAATCAGCAGGCCACTGGCGCACGCCAAACTGGCCGCAATGGTGAAGGCCGCCGAGATGCTTCGGGCTGACTTCAAATAAGTGATCGGCATCCTCCCAAATTCGATTTCGCAGAAGCCTATGACTGAAGTCTTGGGTCTCGAACAGGCGTCTCAAATTCGCGATTTTTGTCGTTTGGCTCATCGCGCGTTCCGTTCCAGCCCGCGTGGTCACAAGAACGAGAACCACCTGAGCGCCGCGATGCCGTGAAATCATCATGCTGATCGGGTTCGAAGCGATGGCGGCAGGGTTGTCGTTGTTGCCTCGTCTTTGGGGCACAGAGACCTTCCGGCTTCAGTCCGTTATCACGGCATGATAATCTAAACTGGACAAAGCAATAAATTGAAGCCGGGAGGATATTCCATGCGGTGTGGCATTTTTCAGGTTCTTCGTTTAGGCGCCATCGTGGCGATCGCCAACTGGGGGATTGTCAGCGCCGCCTATGCCGACGACCCGCCGATTTCGATGGCGGGGAAGCGCATTAGCATTGTCGTTGGGTCGCCGGTGGGCGGAGGATATGACGCCTATGGACGCCTTGTTGGGCGTCATCTTGGTCAGATGATCGAAGGCAATCCGGGCGTCGTTGTTCAGAATATGCCCGGCGCAGGTTCGCTCACCGCCGCGAACTGGCTGGCGAACGCCGCCCCGAAGGATGGAACCGCGCTGGCGATCCTTCCGACAGCGACTTTGCTGGAGGCCTTGTTCGGCAATGACAAGGCGCGCTTCGACGCGCGCAAGATGAACTGGCTCGGCAATCTGAACGGCCTTATACCGGTCGCCGTCGTCTGGTCGCAGTCCCCGTTCAAGACGGCCAAAGATCTCCTGACCCAAGAAAGTGTGATCGGGGCCAGCGATGCAGGCACGAGCCTGTCGCGATTGCCAAAGCTTCTCAATCTCCTGATCGGTACAAAGTTCAAAGTTATTGATGGCTATAATGGCAGCGCCGGCGTCGCGAT
>CANJEY010000192.1 GCA_947472615.1 Beijerinckiaceae bacterium | reverse complement strand
TCGTGGTCCAGCGTGGCGAGAAGGAAGTCCAGGTCGTCGCGACCCCGCGCCGCCGCGTCATCGACACCCCGTTCGGCAAGAACAAGGTCGGCCTGCTCGGCGTCACCGCCTCGGCCAACGCCGAAGACTGGCGCATCCAGAACATGAGCTTGACCGAATCGGTCCGCAGCGCGGCCGCCGAGACGTGGTTCGTGGTGGAGCGGACCGGCGCCTATGTCGGCGGCCTGTTCGTCGGCACCGAGTCGACCGAGCAGATCTCCGGTCCGATCCGAATCGCCGAAATCTCCGGTCAGGTGGCCAAGATCGGCTTCGCGGCCCTGCTCAATCTGGCCGCGATCCTGTCGATTTCGATCGGTCTGATCAATCTGGTCCCAGTTCCGCTGCTGGATGGCGGACATCTGCTCTATTACGCCTTCGAGGCCCTGCGCGGACGTCCCCTCAGCGAACGCGCCCAGGAACTCGGGTTCAAGGTCGGTATGGCGCTGGTGGGAGCCCTGATGTTGTTCGCCACCTTCAACGACATCCTGAATTTAACCAAGGGCTAACCGTAACTCACGGGAAAAGCGTGTCGATTGAGCCACGGGGGGTAGAAAAGCCCCCGTGGCGGAAATTCGGGATTTGCAGGGTCTCGTAAACCTTGTAGAAGTCTTGTTTGAAGGGCAGCGTCCGAAACGCGTGTGGTTTTGGTGCTCTAAATGGGGTGGATCAACTGCCTTTCTGGCGGCTCTCGAGGCCGCTTTGGTATTTGACGGGGACCGGTCTTCTTATGGTGTTCTTGAGAGCTCGTCTGAGCCGGCTCGTATGCGCCGCCTTCGTGTCTGGCATCCTTCTGGCGCCCCCGGGCGTCGCGATCGCACAGACGATCGTGGTGGAGGGGAGCCAACGTGTCGATCCCGAGACGGTTCGTGGCTATTTTGCCGGAACCGATCAGGCCAAGATCAATCAGGGCGTTAAGGATCTCTACGCCACGGGTCTGTTCTCCGACGTGAAGGTGCGCCGCGACGGCGGCCGGATCGTTGTGTCGGTTCGTGAGAATCAGGTCATCAATCGCGTCGCGTTCGAGGGCAATTCCAAGCTCAAGAGCGACGTGCTCGTCTCGGAAGTGCAGTCGAAGTCGCGCGGTGCCTACAACCCGGCGACGGTGCAGGCCGACGTTCAGCGCATCATGGACGTGTACCGCCGTGGCGGCCGCGCCGCCGCCGCGGTCACGTCCCGTCTGGTCGACCTGCCGAATGGTCGCGTCGACGTTGTGTTCACCATCGACGAGGGCGACAAAACCGGCGTGAAGTCGATCGAGTTCTCCGGCAATCAGGTTTACTCGTCGTACCGTCTGCGCAACATCATGCAGACGACGGAAATGAACATCTTCTCGTTCTTCAAGAACACCGACGTCTACGATCCGGACAAGATTGCGTCCGACATCGAGGCGATCCGTCGCTTCTATCTGAAGAACGGCTACGCGGACTTCCGGGTCGTCGGCACCGACGCGCGCTACGACGCGACCCAGAAGGGCTATTACATCACCATCTCGGTCGATGAAGGTCCGCAGTACACGATCGCCAACGTCAACGTGGACTCGCATCTGCGCGACGTCGATCCGGCGGCCCTGCGCGGTGCGCTGCGTCTCGGCGCTGGCGACACCTATAACGGCGACCTTGTTGAAAAGTCCGTCGAATCGCTCGGCCGCGAAGTGGCCCGCAAGGGTTACGCCTTCTCGGAAGTCCGCCCGCGCGGCGATCGCGATCCGAACTCGCGCACGATCAACCTGTCGTTCGTGGTCGAGGAAGGCCCGCGCGTCTATGTCGAGCGCATCGTGGTGCGTGGCAACACCCGCACCCGCGACTATGTCATCCGCCGCGAATTCGATATCGGCGAAGGCGACGCCTATAACCGCGCCCTGATCGACCGCGCCGAGCGCCGGTTGAACAATCTCGGCTTCTTCAAGAAGGTGAAGATATCCAACGTGCCGGGCAGCTCGCCCGACCGCGTGATCGTCGTGGTGGACGTCGAGGATCAGCCGACCGGTTCGTTCGGCATCTCGGGCGGCTATTCGACGGTCGACGGCTTCATCGGCGAAATCTCGGTCACCGAGTCGAACTTCCTCGGCCGCGGTCAATACGCCCGCGCTGCCGCGACGGTCGGCCAGCACACCCGCGGTATCGACCTGACCTTCTCGGAGCCCTACCTGCTCGACACCCGCATGGCGGGCACGATCAACCTGTTCTCGAAGCAGACGGACGCCTCGAAATACGCGTTCTACAAGAACTGGGTGACCGGCGGCACCGTCTCTCTGGGCGTTCCGATCACGGACGAGATCACGATCACGCCGCGCTACTCGGCTTATTCGTCGCGCGTCTCGATCCCGAACAATTCGAACCAGCCTTACAACGATTGCGTTGCTCCCTATGGCGCAGGCAATCAGGTCGTCGGCACGACGCCCGGCACCGCCGGTTCGGCCTTCCCGGACCCGACGATCGCCGGCAGCCAGAGCATCGTGACCTGCGTCACCAACGGTGAAGCCTCACTGGCGGTGCAGGAAATCATCGGCACGCGCTTCACGTCGCTGGGTGGCTACACACTGTCCTACAACACGCTGGACAATGTGAAGAACCCGACCACCGGCATCTTCGCCGAACTGCGGCAGGATGTGGCCGGCATTGGCGGCAACGCCCGCTTCGTCCGTACCACGACCGACGTCCGCTACTATCGCCCGATCACGGATGATGTGGTCGGCATCCTGCGCGGTCAGGCCGGCAACATGTTCGCCTACGGCGGCGATCATCTTCGCCTGACGGACAGCTTCAATCTCGGACCCAGCCTCGTTCGCGGTTTCGCGCCCGGCGGCATCGGCGCCCGCGACGGCTTCACCAACTCCAGCCTCGGTGGCTCGAACTACCTCGGCGCTTCTGTCGAAATTCAGTTCCCGATCTTCGGCCTGCCGAAGGAACTGGGCCTGAAGGGCGCGATCTTCGCCGACGCCGGCACGTTGTTCGGCTACAAGGGCAAGACCAACTTCGGCGGCGGCGCTCTGAACTACGCGACCTGCGGACCGCAATACAATGGCAACGGTTCTCCGATCAGCGCGACTAATCCGGGCGGCGGTTACGCTCTGTCGCTTGGTTCGTGTCTGGCGGTCACCGACTCGCACATGATCCGCTCGGCGATTGGCGCCAGCATTCTCTGGTCCTCGCCGCTCGGTCCGATCCGCTTCGATTACGCCTACGCCCTGTCGAAGTACAACGGCACGACCATTCCGGGTCTCGCGGGCCTCGGCCGCGTCGGTGGCGACGTGACTCAGGCGTTCCGCTTCTCGGGCGGTTCGAGCTTCTGATCACGTTGAGCCAATCGGGGCCGGCGCGCTTGACAGCCGCCGGCCCCATTCATTTGGCGGCTGCTTTGGGGCGGCCGCCATGTCGTGTCCGGCGTGCAGGATCGGGCCTGTCATGAACGATCCAGACTTCTTCCGTCCGGCGCTGACGCCCAGCCTCGCCGAAATCGCCGAATGGACGGGCGCTCGCCCGAACGAGGGGGCGGATGTCTCGATCCGCATCAATGGCGTCGCGCCGCTCGATCACGCCGTACCAGGCCAACTCGTCTTCCTCGACAATCCAAAATACGCCGACACGCTGGGCGCCACGCGCGCCAGCGCCTGTCTCGTGGCCGCCCGCTATGCGCCGCGCGTTCCTGCCGGCGTCGTGGCGCTGGTGACGCCTCAGCCCTACCGGGCGTTCGGCGTGGTGTTGCAGAAGATGTATCCCGACGCCGTACGGCCCATGTCACTGTTCGGGACAGTGGGCATCGCGCCCGGCGCGATCGTGCATCCCAAGGCCCGTCTCGAAGAAGACGTCACGGTCGATCCCGGCGCGGTCATCGGGCCAGACGCCTGCATCGGCTCCGGATCAGTGATCGGACCCAATTGCGTCATCGGCCCTGGCGTGCAGATCGGCCGCCAGTCATCCGTTGGCGCGGGCGCGACCGTGATCAATGCATTGCTCGGCGACCGGGTCATAATCCATCCGGGCGCGCGCATCGGACAGGATGGATTCGGCTTCGCGATGGGGCCGCAGGGCCATCTGAAAATTCCGCAGGTCGGCCGCGTCATCATCCAGAACGACGTCGAAATCGGTGCCAATTCCACGATCGACCGCGGCGCGAACCGCGACACCGTGATCGGCGAAGGCTCCAAGATCGACAACCTCGTTCAGATTGGCCATAACGTCGTCATCGGTCGTCATTGCGTGATCGTGTCCCAGACCGGCATTTCCGGGTCAACCGAACTCGGCGATTTTGTCGCGATCGGCGGACAGGGCGGGTTGACCGGCCATCTGAAGATCGGACAGGGCGCGCAGATCGCCGCGCAGTCCGGAGTGATGAACGACATCCCTGCCGGCGAGCGTTGGGGCGGCGCACCCGCCCGTCCGATGCGGGCCTGGTTCCGCTCCGTGGCGGCGCTGGAGCGGCTGGCGAAGGGGCCGGGCGGCGAGAACAAGGGCGGCTGACAGCCTTGCGGGCTGAAAATTGAAGCGGAACGGGTCATGGATCAGGCAGCAGACAAGAAAACACTCGATTCAGCCGACATTCTGCAGGTTCTGAAACTGCTGCCGCATCGCTATCCTTTCCTGATGGTCGATCGCATCCTTGAGATCAACGGCGACGAGAGCGCGATCGGCATCAAGAACGTCACGTTCAACGAGCCGCAGTTTCAGGGCCATTTTCCTGAAACGCCGGTGATGCCGGGCGTGCTGCTGATCGAGGGCATGGCGCAGACGGCGGGCGCCATTTGCGTGCATTCGCTGAAGTCGGCCAAGCCGAAACTTGTGTATTTCATGACCGTCGACAAGGTGAAGTTCCGCAAGCCGGTCGTGCCGGGCGACCGCGTTGAGTTTCACCTGACCAAGCTCAACCATCGCCGCACCATGTGGTGGTATCGGGGCGAGGCCAAGGTCGACGGCGTCGTCGTCTGCGAGGCCGAGTTGAGCGCGATGCTGGTGATGGACGATCCGAAGTGACGAACTCCGCCGCAGGCGTCACGATCCATCCGCACGCGGTCGTCGAAGCGGGCGCGCGCCTTGGGGCGGGCGTCACCATCGGGCCGTTCTGCCATGTGGGGCCCGACGTGATGCTCGGCGAGGGCGTCCGACTCGTGTCGCATGTGGCGATCTCGGGCGACACGCATGTTGGCGCGCGCACGCGCATTTTCCCCTTCGCGTCGATCGGGCATGAGCCGCAGGATCTGAAATTCCGCGGCGAGAAATCGACGCTGCGCATTGGCGCCGATTGCACGATCCGCGAAGGCGTCACCATGAACCCCGGCACGGAAGCCGGCGGTTTGCAGACCATCGTCGGCGACAACTGCACGTTTCTCGCCAATTCGCATGTCGCGCATGACTGCAAGGTCGGCAGTTCGGTGATCCTGTCGAACAACGTGATGCTGGCCGGCCATACGCAGGTCGGGTCGTTCGCGATTCTCGGCGGCGGCGCGGCCGTGCATCAGTTCGTCCGCATCGGCGAGCACGCGTTCATCGGCGGGCTCGCGGGCGTCGAGAACGATGTGATCCCGTATGGCATGGCGCTCGGCAATCGCGCCGCGCTTGCCGGCCTCAATCTCATCGGCCTCAAGCGCCGCGGCTTTTCGCGCGAGGCGATCCATGATCTGCGCCGCGCCTACCGGCTGCTGTTCGCCGCCGAAGGAACGCTGACCGAGCGCGTCGAGGATGTGGCGGCGGAGTTCGCGTCGCATCCGCAGGTGCACGAAATTCTCGACTTCATTCGCGATGGCGGTTCGCGCGCGCTGTGTACGCCGCGCGAAAGCAAGGAGGCCTCCGCGTGACGCAGGCCGGGCTGCCGGATGTGCGGCCCGCTCCGCTCCGCGTGTTCGTCGTCGCCGGCGAGCATTCGGGCGATCTGCTCGGCGGCGGCCTGTTGCGCGCGCTCGCGACGGCGCGCGAAGGCCTGACGTTTAGCGGCGTCGGCGGATCCGCGATGGAAGCCGCAGGCCTGCGCAGCATCTTTCCGATGACCGACATCGCCGTGATGGGCATCGTGCCGGTGATCCGCAAACTGCCGACGCTTTTGCGGCGCATTCGCGAAACGGCCGACGCGGCGATTGCGTTCGCGCCTGATGTGCTCATCATCATCGACAGTCCGGACTTTACACATCGCGTCGCCGCGCGCGTGCGCGCCAGTCTGCCGCAACTGCCGATCATCGATTATGTCAGCCCGAGCGTGTGGGCGTGGCGGCCGGGACGCGCGCGCAAGATGCGCGCCTATGTCGATCATGTGCTGGCGCTCTTGCCGTTCGAGCCTGCGGCGCACGAGCGTTTGGGTGGACCGGATTGCACCTATGTGGGTCATCCGCTGATCGAGCGGCTTTCGGAACTACGGCCCGGCGAAGCCGAACAGGCGCGCCGCGATGCGCGTCCGCCGCTGGTGCTGGCGCTGCCGGGTTCGCGCCGCTCCGAAATCGAGCGGTTGATGGATGATTTTGGCGCGGCGCTGGCGCTGACGACGCAAAAAGTCGGACCGATAGAAATCGTGTTGCCGGCAGTTGCGCATCTGGCGCCCGAGATCGAACGCCGCGCCGCCGGATGGCCGGTGCGGCCAAAAATCGTGTTCGGCGAGGCTGCGAAATACGAAGCGTTTCGCAACGCGCGGGCCGCTCTTGCCGCGTCCGGCACCGTCACGCTCGAACTGGGGCTCGCTGGCGTGCCGATGGCGGTCGCCTACAAATATTCGCGCATCGAGGGACTGGCGAAGCCCTTCGTCAATGTGCCGTCGATCGTTCTTCCCAATCTGGCTTTGGGGCGCAACGCGATTCCTGAATTTCTCCAGGACGACTGCACGCCGCAGACGCTGTCTAACGCGCTCGTCGGATTGATCGAAGATGGGCCCGAGCGCGAGGCGCAGACGGGTGCGCTTGCGTCACTTGATACGTGCATGATGTTGCCGAACGGCGAGACGCCGAGCGACCGCGCTGCCGAGGTCGTACTGCGCTATGCGGATAAAGGGCGCGTCTGATTCCGTTAGGCGCCCGCTGCGAGTTGCATGATGCGTTGCAGATCGGGCTCTCGTTCGACGTTTAGAATCGCCTCGCGCAGCGTCGCAATATTGTTTCGTGGAATGGCGTGCGACGCACATTCGTCGAACTTCCTCACAACTTCTTCAAGCGTCGTCAGCCGTCGTATCGGCCCGACAGTCTTGCTGAATTGGCGGCCGTCGCGCGTCGAGATGACGACGCGTTCGGGGTCGCTCTTGGTGTGCGCGATGCGTTGCATCATGGCGTGAATGGTTGGGTCGCGAACGCCGTCTTCGCCGGTCTCGTCGAGACCCATGCGTCCGCGAACCAGCGCGGCCGCAAGCAGAAATGATCCACAGAATCCGACGGCGTCGACGTCGCTCGCCTCGTGGCGAAACAGCGAGAAGCGATGCAGGTCGGCGTCGACGCTCACGATTTCGTTAGCCGTCAGTCCATGTTCGGCGCGCAGCGCCAGCGCGGCGTCGAGCACTGGCTGAATGGGCGTGCAGCATGGATAGGGCTTCGTTTTCGCCAGCGAGGCGCGCTCGAAGAAGAATGGTGGACCGAGCTTGTCGAGCGCCGCCCAGTCGGGTTCTTCCGGCGCGCAAACGGCGCGTGCGAAACCGAGCGGCGCTTCGATCGCCTGCGGGTCTCCGGTGAATCCATCCTGTGCGAGCAAAGCAGCTTCGACGCCTGCGCGCGCCGAATTGCCGGAGTGCAGCGCCTTCGCCATCGTGCCCATGTTGCGGCGAAAGCCGCCGGAACTTGTGGTCGAAATGGCGAGCGCCATCGCGGCCGTCTGGTGATCGAGACGCAGCAATCGCGCCGCCGCTGCGGCGGCCGCGATGGGGCCGGTGAGACTGACGTGCCACCAGCCGCGATGCGTCGGCCCGCCGCCATCCTTGCGCGCGCCGTCCACCAGATCCTTCAGGCGCGTGCCGATCTCCAGCGATACGGCGAACGCCATCAGAAAGTCCGCGCCGGATGCGCCTGTCTTCTCCGCCATCGCGAGCGCGGCGGGCAGCACGCAGGTGACGACGTGATTGCCGTCGTCGTAGTCGATGGCGTTTGCGAGCGTGCCGTTGGCCTGCGCGGCCGCTGCGGCGGATGTGCGCACCGGCGAGCCGAGCACGCCTGCCTCAGCCGATGACGCCTGTGCGCCTGCATGTTTCGTGATCATGCGTCCGACCGGATGATGGCTCGCTGCAAGCGCAACGCCGAACGTATCGAGCAGCATGCGCTTCAGAATATCGAGGCCGGTCGTGCTGATGTCGGACAAATTGGAATCCAGCGCGCAGCGCACGAGGCGCT
>CANJEY010000191.1 GCA_947472615.1 Beijerinckiaceae bacterium | reverse complement strand
CGCCGTCAGCACGTTGTTGAAATCGTGCGCGACGCCGCCGGCGAGCTGGCCGATGGCCTGCATCTTCTGACCCTGCACGAAATTCTCCTGCAGGGTGCGCTGCTCGGTTGTGTCGAGCGCGAAGATCGTCGCCGCGCCGCCCTCGCCGCTATCCTCGTTGAGCGACACGAAGAGACGCGCGGAACGCGGCTTCTCGCCGTCGAGCGTCACGTCGAGCGGCGTCATGTCGCCCTTGCCGTTGGCGGCGGTGGAGAGCGCCGAACGCAGCGCCTCGCGGTCGCGATCGACGATGCCCGCATAGATCGAACGTCCGCCCTCCGCGCCCTTCAGGGCGTCTGGCATCAGCCGCGCGAAAGCCGCATTGGCGCGCACGATGCCGCCGTTGCGGTCGAGCGAGGCGATCGCCATCGGGGTCTGGTTGAAGAAGCGCGCAAAGCGCACTTCGGCGGCGCGCAGGTTCTCGGCAGGCTCCTCGCCGGGCGCGCGGTTGATGACGAGCGTACGCGACGGGCCGGGCGTGCAATCCTGCGCGAAGGCGACACGGTGGATCACCCGCACCGGCAGGCTCTGGCCGTTGCGGCGTTTGAAATCGACGTCGATCTGTTCGGTGCGGACCTCGCTCGAACCGCCCGCCACTGCGGACAGGAGCGCCGCGCCGTCGCCGGCCACGATGTCGGAGAGTTTCAGCCCGCCCGAGCCGTATTGCGCCAGATCGTAATCGAGCCAGCCGGCCAGAGTCGCGTTCATGTAGGCGATATTGCCGCCGCCATCGGCAGAGAAGAAGCCGGCCGGGGCGTGATCGAGGAAGTCGATCGCGTGCTGCAGTTCCTGAAACACGTTTTCGTGGCGTTGGCGCTCGCGCGTCACGTCGGCGACGCTCCACAGCGTTGCGCGCTTCTGGCCGAAGCGCTCCAGCGGCCGCACCCGGATGCGATACCAGCCGGCCTCGCCCTCGCCGGTGAGCGGCGGCGCAAGACGCATCTCCTCGGCCCCGCGCTTGCCCTCGCGCGCCGCCTGCGCCAGCCGGTAAACGGCCTCGGACACTTCCGGCGTGCCGGAAAACAGGCGCTCCACGGTGCGCAGATCTGCAGGATCGTGCGCGCCCGACAGCGCCAGATAAGCCTCGTTGGCGTAGATGACGCGCGTATCACCCTCGGTGACCAGCAAACCTTCCGCGCCGCTGTCGGCGATCAGCTTGGTGATGTCGTTGCGCGCCGCCTGACCGGAGAATTGCAGAAACCCGACCGCGAAGGCGAACAGCCCGATGACGCCCGCGATCGCCAGCACCGCCAGCAGGCCGATGGTCAGTCGGCCAGCCTGTTCCTGCGGCAAGAACGAGAACGACGCCGCCGCCCCGACCAGCACGACAGCGAGCAGCAGCACGAGGCCCGGACTGCCGGTGCGCTCCGTTCGATCCAGTGCCGCTGAAACCGGCGCATCGCTCATGGTCAGATCCTGCTGAAACGCCTGCGACTCACGGCCGATCGCCGCTGGAAACAAGCCACAATGAAACCCGCGCGAACGCTTTGCAATGGCGGCGTCACAAGGCGGATTCCCGGCCCATCCCATGGTTTCGCCGGTCGTGGTTAACCATTTATTAACGTCGGCCGCCGGGCGAGCGCCGGACATGGTAGAACTGACGCATTCCGCCCCGTCAGGGGCCTAGGCGCGGAGCCTGGAGGCCATGCAATTCTTGACGACCCTTCTGGGTGACAACAAGCCGCTGATGTATCTCGCCACGGCGCTGGCCGTACTGGTCGTCGTGCTGGTTCTTGTCGCCCTCTACCGATTTCTGTTCGGCCCGCGCATCCGGTCCGGCGGCGGCGGCCGCGCCCGTCAGCCGCGCCTCGGCGTCGTCGACGCCTACGATCTCGACCGGCAGCGCCAGCTCGTGCTGGTGCGCCGCGACAATGTCGAACATCTGGTGATGATCGGCGGCCCCAACGACGTGCTGATCGAATCCTCGATCGTGCGCGCCCAGCCGGCCGCCCAGACGCCCGGACTGCGCGAACCCGGACCTCTTGCGCCGCCAATGGCGGAGGAGAGCGAACCCGGCCCCGCGCCCATCGCGGCGCCGCAGATCCAGCCCGCGCCGCCCCAGATGGAGCCGCCGCGTCTGCGCGAGCCTATCCGCGCGCCCGACGTCACGGTCGCGCCGCCCACGCCAGAGCCGACCTCAGCCCCAATGCCCCCGGCTCTGGAGATCGCCGCACCGCGCCCGCGTCCCATCACCCCCGCCCCGCCGCCGCGCCTGACGCCGAGGCCGATCCCGCCGATTCCCCGTCCGGCTCCACGTCCCCTGACGCCGCGTCCGGTGACGACGCCCGTGGCGCCCGACCTTCTCGCGAAAGTCGAACCCGCCCCGATCGCCCCGGTGGTGGAAGCTCCTGTGGTGGAACCGCCGCCGCCTTCCCCGCCGCCGGAGCCTATCGCGCCGCCTGCGCCGGAACTTGACATTGCGATCCCGCCGCCGGCGCCCGAGCCCGCGCCCGTTCCGCCGCCGCTGGAATTGCCGCCGATCGAAATTCCCCTGCCGCCGCCAGAACCAAAGCCCGCTGCAGCTGCCCCTGCGCCCGATCCGCTGGACGCGCTCGAACAGGAAATGGCGCGCCTGCTGAACCGGCCCACGCCCGGCAAGCCGTAAACAGCGACGCCCTGAATCGAAAAAGGCGGCCCCTCGCGAGGCCGCCTTTTTGCTGCGAGCAGGGTCGGGTCAGTCGTCCCGATAAACCTTTTCGCGCTTCTCGTGACGCTCCTGCGCCTCGATCGACATCGTGGCGATCGGACGGGCGTCCAGACGCTTGAGCGAGATCGGCTCGCCGGTCTCCTCGCAATAGCCGTAGGTGCCGTCGTCGATGCGGCCGATCGCGGCGTCGATCTTGGAGATCAACTTGCGCTGACGGTCGCGCGCCCGCAGCTCGATGGCGCGGTCCGTTTCGGACGATGCGCGGTCGGCGATATCGGGATGATTTTCGCTTTCCGTCTGCAGGGCGGCCAGCGTTTCACGGCTCTCCCGCAGGATGTCGTCCTTCCACGCCAGCAGCTTGCGACGAAAGTAATCGCGCTGGCGCTCGTTCATGAACGGTTCGTCTTCCGACGGCCGGTAATCCTTGTCGATCACTTTGGCCTGAGCCATCTGCTCTGACTCTCCAGACTGAAAACGCGCGCCTTATAGCGGCTTCGATGTTGCGTCACAATGACGGCTTGCGGCCGTTCGCAGAAATATCTGCTGACAAAAAAGCCCGGCGCTGAGGCCGGGCTCTTTCGGTTCGATTAGGCCATCGCCTTTTTCAGATTTTCGTCGATCTTGTCGAGGAAACCCGTGGTCGAAAGCCACTTCTGGTCGGCGCCGACCTGAAGCGCCATATCCTTGGTCATGAAACCGGATTCGACGGTGTCGATGCAGACCTTCTCGAGGGTCCTGGCGAACTTGTCGAGCTCGGGATTGTTGTCGAGTTTGGCGCGATGCATCAGGCCGCGGGTCCAGGCGAAGATCGAGGCCATCGAGTTCGTCGAGGTCTCCTTGCCCTGCTGGTGCTGGCGATAGTGGCGCGTCACGGTGCCGTGCGCGGCTTCCGCCTCGACGGTCTTGCCATCCGGCGTCATCAGCACCGAGGTCATCAGGCCGAGCGACCCGAAGCCCTGCGCGGCCGTGTCCGACTGCACGTCGCCATCGTAGTTCTTGCAGGCCCAGACATAGCCGCCCGACCACTTCAGGCAGGCCGCGACCATGTCGTCGATCAGGCGATGCTCGTAGGTCAGCTTCTTCTTGTCGAATTCGGCCTTGAACTCGGCGTCGAAGATCTCCTGGAACAGATCCTTGAAGCGGCCGTCATAGGCCTTCAGAATCGTGTTCTTGGTCGACAGGTAGACCGGATAATTGCGCTGCAGACCGTAGTTGAACGACGCGCGGGCGAAATCGCGGATCGAGTCATCGAGATTGTACATCGACATCGCCACGCCGGCGCTCGGGAAGTTGAACACTTCGCGCTCGATCACCTTGCCGTCGTCGCCGACGAACTTCAGAGTCAGCTTGCCCTTGCCGGGCACCTTGAAATCGGTGGCGCGATATTGGTCGCCATACGCATGGCGGCCGACCACGAAGGGCTGCGTCCAGCCGGGCACGAGGCGCGGCACGTTCTTGCAGATGATCGGCTCGCGGAAGATGGTGCCGCCGAGGATATTGCGGATCGTGCCGTTGGGCGACTTCCACATGTCCTTCAGGTTGAATTCCTTGACGCGCGCCTCGTCGGGCGTGATCGTCGCGCACTTCACGGCGACGCCGTATTTCAGCGTGGCTTCGGCCGAATCGATGGTGATCTGGTCGTTGGTCTCGTCGCGCTTCTGGACCGACAGATCGTAATAGATCAGGTCGAGGTCGAGATAGGGATGGATCAGCTTTTCCTTGATGAAGTGCCAGATGATTCGGGTCATTTCATCGCCGTCCATTTCGACGACCGGATTGGCGACCTTGATCTTGCTCATGCGTCGGACCTCACGAAAGAAACAGAATGGCGGGCCCCGGCGCGGACAATCCCGGCCGCAGGATGAGCGCCCTATATCATCGGGCCGCGCCGAGGCAAAGCCGGGGTCGCCGTCCGGACAGGCATCAAATGGTCAAATAAAAACCCGCCCGGACGAACCGGGCGGGTCGCGGACCGAAAGCCGGTCTCAGATCTGCTTGAGGATGTTGTCGGCGCCCGACAGCTCGATGCCGGGGTTTTCCTCGATGTTCAGCGACTTCACGACGCCGTTGTCGACCAGCATGGAGTAGCGCTTGCTGCGCACGCCCATGCCGCGCTCGGTCAGATCGAGGGACAGGCCGACGGCCTTGGCGAAATTGCCGCTGCCGTCGGCGAGGAATTCGATGTCGCCGGCGTTGCTGGCCTTCTGCCATGCGCCCATTACGAAGGCGTCGTTGGTGGCCGTGCAGGCGATCGTGTCGACGCCCTTGGCCTTGATCTCCGCCGCCTTGTCGCGGAAACTCGGAAGATGGTTGCGGTCGCAGGTCGGGGTGAACGCGCCCGGCACGGCAAACAGCACGACTTTCTTGCCGGCGAAAATATCGTCGGTCGTCTTCGGCTTCGGTCCGTCGGCCGTCATCACCGTGAAGGTGGCCTTCGGCAACTGGTCTCCCACTTTGATCATCGTTCGCTCCTGGCTACGCCGGTTGCTTCCCGGTCGATGGACGCTGTTTTAGGGCTTGGGGGCGGGCGCGTCGAGACGTGTCGTGGCCTCATAGGCGCGATCGCCTTCATTGATGGTCAGCACGACGCCGTCGAGCGGCAGCGCGGACGTCTTCGGCTTCTCGGCCAGGATGATGTCGAACGTCAGGTCGCCAGACCGCGCCGTGTCGAAATACCAGCCGTCCGGCCCCTCGGCGAAGAGATCCGCGCCTGCTGCCGGCGGATTGGCGAGCTTGACGCGCCACGTCGGCTTGGCGGCGTCGCGCACGCCCCAAAGATGGAAGCGCGGCGTCACCGTCATGGCGATGGGCTGCGGCACCTTCTGTCGGAACGCCTCGATGTCGGCGGCCTCGGCGGAACGGGGCGCGTCGGGCCGCAGCGATATCCGCATGCTGGCCTCGGCCGGAATGCAGATGTTCTCGCAAACGGCGTAATTGAGATCGAGTTTGACCGACACCGGCCGCGACGGATCGGCGGGCCGCACCTCGACCGGAAACACCACGCGGTCGCGATAGCCGAAGGCCGCGCCGCCGCCTTCGATGTAGCGGCCGGGCGCGGGATACAGCACTTTAGCGTCCGCCAGATTGGCCGAACCGCCAAAAGCGAACACCGGCGGCACGCCCGCGTCGCCGGGCGAGCGCCAGTAGGTCAGCGCGTTGCGGCTGAGGGTGATTTCGACGCCGACCTTGTAGACGCCATCGTCGAGCCCGCCCGCCGCCACGAGCCGCGCCCGCGACTTCGCGCCCTGAGCCCAGGGCGAGGCCAGCGTATCCGCCGCCGACGCGGCGAACGGCGCGAGCGCCATCGCGCCCGCCACAACAAGGGCGGCGCCGGATCGTCTGAGCGTTTTGCGCAGGGCGGGGAGGCTATTCACCCTCCAGACATAGCGTTGGCGGCCCCGTCAGGCGAGCAACGATTGCGTGACCGTCGCGCGAGCCAAACGTGATTTCTTGTTTGCGCCGCTTTGTGTGCTTACATTGCGCCGATGCCCAAGCAACCCGCTCTCACCCTTGGCCGCAGCGGCGGATATCTGGACGGACAGATGCTGGTCGCCATGCCCGGCATGGCCGATCCGCGCTTCGCCAAAGCGGTGATCTTCATGTGCGCCCACTCGAAAGACGGCGCCATGGGAATTGTCGTTAACCGCCGGTCGCGGCGGCTGAAATTCGCCGACCTTCTGGTGCAGCTCGACGTCATCAAGGAAGACGAGACGATCCGGCTGCCAACCTCCGCCGCCGGGTTGCAGGTGCTGCGCGGCGGGCCAGTCGATCGCGGCCGCGGCTTCGTGCTGCACTCGCCCGATTACGGCGTGAAGGATTCGACCATGGAGATCGAGCCAGGCGTGTCGCTCACCGCCACGGTCGACATCCTGAAGGCCATTGCGACCGGCGAGGGACCGTCGAAGGCGGTCCTGGCGCTCGGCTACGCCGGCTGGGGCGGCGGCCAGCTCGAAAACGAGATCCAGCGCAACGACTGGCTCAACTGTCCGGTAGACGAGGATCTGATCTTCAACACCGACCACGACCACAAATACGATCGCGCCATGCGCATCATCGGCATCGATCCGCGTATGCTGTCGGGCGAAGCGGGACACGCCTGATGCTCACGCCGCCTCGGGCGCGGCTCCCATCAGCTTGCGCGCGTCGATGGCGCTGAGCGCCTGTCCGAACGCGTAGCCCTGCGCGAATTCGCTGCCGAGCTGGTAGAGCTCGATGGCGTCGCTCTCGGTCTCGACGCCTTCGGCCACCACTTCCATGCCGAGATCGTGCGCTAGCGCGATCATCGAGCGCAACAGCACAGGGCGCGAGCCCTTGCTGGTCTGCTTCACGAACGATTTGTCGATTTTGATCGTGTCGAACGGGAACCGCTGCAGGTAGGCGAGCGAAGAATAGCCGGTGCCGAAATCGTCGAGCGACAGGCCGGCGCCGAGTTCCTTGATACGTTGCAGGATCTGCGCCGCGTACTCGGGATTTTCCATCACGAGGCTCTCGGTTAATTCCAGTTTCAGCGTGCCGCGCAGCACCCGGCAGCGCGTCAGCACGGCCTTCACGTCGTGCAGGAGATCGTGGCGCAGCAACTGGCGCGACGAGACGTTGACGCTGGCGAAGATCGGCGGCGTCACGTCGAGCGCCTGCTGCCAGGCGGCAAGTTCGCGCGCCGTGCGCTCCAGCGCGAAAATGCCAAGATCGACGATCAACCCGGTCTCTTCGGCGAGCGGAATGAAATCCGCCGGGCTGAGGCGACCGAGTCGCGGATGATCCCAGCGCAGCAGCGCCTCGAAGCCCGCGATGGTGCGATCCTCGAGCCGCACGACCGGCTGGAACACCACCTTCATCTCGCCGCGATCGAGCGCGCGGCGCAGATCGGTTTCGAGCGTCAGCCGGTCCGAGCGCTGCGCCCGCATGCCGGGCCGGAACACCTCGATGCGATTGCCGCCGAGCCGCTTGGCGTGCGCGGTCGCGATCTCGGCGTCCTTCAGCATGTCATCGCGCTTGGGATGCAATTGCGGATCGTAGAGCGCGATGCCGATGGACGCCGTGAGGGCGATCTCGCGCTCGCTGAACGTCACCGGCGTCGACAGCGTCTTGCGCACCGTATCGGCCAGCGCGATGATCGGATCGATGTCGGTTTCCGACAGCACGATGACGCCGAACTCGTCGCTCGAAATGCGTGCCAGCGTGTCGGTCGGCGTTAGCAGGCGGCTGAGGCGGCGCGCGATGGTGAGCAGGATGGAATCGCCCGCCGGCATGCCCATCGCTTCGTTGACCTGCCGGAAGCGATCGAGGTCGATCGCCATCACGGTCGGGCGGATCGCCGTATCCTCGCGCGCCTGATTGAGCGCGGCTTCGAGACGGTCGAAGAAGATTTCGCGGTTCGGCAGGCCAGTCAGATTGTCGTGCACCGCGTCGTGCAGCAGCCGTTCCTCGGCAGTCTTGGCGTCGGTCACGTCGGCAAGCGTGCCGATGACGCGGATCACCTCGCCGTCAGCGCCCACGACGGGCCGCGCCTTCAGCAGATACCAGTGATAATGGCCGTCTGCGCCGCGCAGCCGGAAATCGAGCACGATGCGGCCGCGCCGCTGCTCCAGCACCGTATCGAGACAGGCGCGATAGCGGTCGCGGTCAAAGGAATGCAGCACTTCAAGCCAGCCCGACGCCGGCCCTTCCAGCGTG
>CANJEY010000190.1 GCA_947472615.1 Beijerinckiaceae bacterium | reverse complement strand
TGAATGCTTTCCGCCTCCAGCTTCTGCAGATGTGTCATCTGGATCATGCGCGCGCGATCCCATTCTGATCCGCGAACGCGGTGCGGACGACGCGGCCGTCTTCGGTCACGTGCAGGCCGCATTCCTTCTTGTCTTCGTCTTCCCACCACCACCGACCGGCGCGCTCGGGCTCACCCGGCTTCACGGCGCGCGTGCAGGGCGCGCAGCCGATCGACAGAAAGCCCTTGGCGTGCAGCGCATTGACGGGAATTTTTTCGGCTTCGACGAAGGCCGCGACGCGATCGCGCGACCAGTCGAAGATCGGATTGGCCTTGATGAGGCCGCGCCCGGCGTCGAAGCTGGCGAAGTCGAGCCCCTGCCGATGGTCCGACTGATCGCCCCGCAGGCCCGTCACCCACGCCGACGCACCGGCGAGCGCACGCCCGAGCGGTTCGACCTTGCGCACGTTGCAGCAGGCCTTGCGGGCCTCGACCATGTAATAGAAGGCGTTGATCCCCTGATCGGCGACCAGCGCCTGAACCGCCTGCGCCTGCGGGTAATAGGCCTTGATGCGCAGCCCGTAGCGTTCCTCGGTCTCGGCCCAGACGTTGTAGGCTTCGGGAAACAGGCGGCCCGTGTCGAGCGTCGCGATCTCGATGTCGAGGCCCGCCGTGGCGATCATGTGGGTGATCGCCTGATCCTCCAGTCCGAGGCTGGTGGTGAACACGATGCGGCCATCGACCGCCGCGCGCAGCCGCGCCAGACGCCCGACAGGATCGAGGCTCCGGAACTCGGCGTCGAGCGCCGCAGCCTGTTGTTCGGAAATCGTCATGCGCGCCTCCACGTCCCGTGCCGGACGGATATGGGTAGACAGATAGGGCCTCCGGCTATTTTACACAACTAGAATGATTTTGATTAAATACACGTATTAATTATGTAATTAATGTCCTCAGCTCGGCTTTGAAACCGTCCGCGCGCCGTCGTATGAAGGGTCACACGCGCCGCACCGAATGCGCGACCGGGAGGAAGTATGCCGTCCATCGCGAAACATTCGCCCCAACTCCTGTGTCTGGGAACAGCCGCCCTGATTGCGCTCGCCCCCGCGGCCGCGCGCGCGCAGGCTGCCGCCGACATCGCCTCCATCGTCAATTACGCCGGCCCCGACCGCACCGACAGACTCGTCGCGGCGGCCAAGAAGGAAGGCGGCGTGCTGATCTATTCCTCGGCCACCATCGAGGACATGAAGGCGCATATCGACCTGTTCGAGAAGAAATACGGCGTGAAGGTGAACCTCTGGCGCGGCGATTCCGAGGGGATCGCCCAGCGCGCCATCACCGAACACCGCGGCGGCCGCGATCTCTTCGATCTCGCCGAAACCTCGGGCGGAAATCTCGAACAGATGCACCGGGAGGGCCTGCTGCAGGCGGTCGACGCGCCGGTGCAGAAGGACATCATCCCGAAGGGCATTCCGAATCACCGCGCCTATACGGCGACCCGCCTGCAGGTGCAGGCCAATTCCTACAACACCAACCTGATCAAGAAAGCCGACCTGCCCAGGACCTGGGCCGACCTGACTGACCCAAAGTGGAAGGGCAAACTCGGCATCGAGGTTGACGACGGCGACTGGTTCGGCACGGTTCTGGGCGCCATGGGCGAGCAGAAGGGCCTCGATATTTTCCGCAAGATCGCCTCTGTGAACGGCGTTTCGCTGCGCAAGGGCCATACGCTGCTGGCCAATCTGACCGCCTCGGGCGAAGTGCCGATGAGCCTCGCCATCTACGAATACAAGATCCAGCAGATGAAACTGGCCGGCGCGCCGATCGATTTCTTCTATCTCGACCCGCTGGTGGTTCACCCGGTGGGCATCGGCGTGTCCAAAAAAGCGCCGCATCCGAACGCCGCGGCGCTTTTCTTTGACTTCATCCTCTCGGACGGGCAAAAGATTTATCTGGAACAGCAGTCCTACCCGTCCAACGTGAAGGTCAAGCCGCTGCCGGCCGGAATCGAGTTGCATTTCATCGATTTCACCACGGCTCTGGATCAGTCCGACAAGTGGTCGAAGGTCTACAAGGAAACATTCGCCGCCAGACCGCGCTGAGGTCCGGCAAGACAGGAGATTTGAATGGCTGATGACATCAAGGGCGACGCGGGCGTCGGGCACAACAGCGGCGTGGAGCACCAGGAAGAGGTGGTGTGGGAGCGCTGGACCAAGAAGCGCGTCTTCGTTCGCGCGCTCGAAGGCACCTATGGCGAACTCGTCCGCGAGCTGTTCACCCAGCCGCGCGTCTATTCCACCAAGTCGCACAAGTGGAAGGGCGGGCCGGGCTTCTACGGCAAGAAGATCATCAACCCGCAGGCCGTGAAGGTCGCGCAGTCGATCGAGACCCATATCGAGGTGTTCGCGCCAGGCGGCTACGGCCAGAAGCACGGCCACATGAACAGCGCCGTGTTCTTCGTCCTCAAGGGCAAGGGCCACGACGTGCATGACGGCAAGCGCTGGGACTGGGAAGCCGGCGATGCGCTCATCGTCGAGAACGCCTGCGTGCACCAGCACTTCAGCGACGATCAGGACGACGAGTGCATCACGCTGGTGATGAAGGCGAAGCCGCTCTTCCTGTTCATGCACATGCTGTTCCAGAAGGTCGCCGAATGGCCCACCAAGGACGCCACCCCGAAGCAGGCCGTCTATCGCCCGCCGGCGGACCTCTGAGCGTCTTCGACCTCATCTGACGACGCGATGGCCGGGCATGTCCCGGCCATTTTCGTTTCTGGCCTGCGTCCGTCATCGCGAGGAGGCGCAGCCGAAGAAGCGATCCACTGCCCGTCTGTGCTTACGCGCGCATAGCCGTAAATCATCGGGGTGAGATTCTGCGGGAAGACCGCGACTTATGAAAGTATCTTTTGCGAATAATTCCGCCCGCGAAATCAGCGCCTTAGAAATCTTGCAAAAGTCCAGACTTTTGCACGATTACTTTTGGCTGCGTGCGGTCAATAGGCCTTCAGCTCTCTAGAGATTGTTCTGCGTCGCCGCCCATTGGAGCGGCACGCGGGCGCGGGTTCTTTCCTCCAGCGCCGCCCGATAGGCCGCGACAGCTTCTTCCAGACGCGCCGTCCCGCTCTCGCGTCCGCCGAGCGTCTGGAGCGCGTTGCCGAGATTGTTATGTGTCGCCGCCCATTGGAGCGGCACGCGGGCGCGGGTTCTTTCCTCCAGCGCCGCCCGATAGGCCGCGACAGCTTCTTCCAGACGCACCGTCCCGCTCTCGCGTCCGCCGAGCGTCCAGAGCGCGGTGCCGAGATTGTTCTGCGTCGCCGCCCAGTCGGAGGGTAAGTCCGGTCGCGAAATCGACCCCAATAGCGACTTGTACAACGCGATGCCTTCCGTCAGGGAGGCATTGTCGGCGAACTCGTCGCCTTGGGCATACAGTTCGATAGCCTGCTTTTGTAGGAACTCTCGTTGCTTGCGCTTGTCGAAACTCTGCACGAGAGCAGCGGCTTCGGCGTATTTAGCCGCTGCGCTGCGGTAGGACAGCTGGAGGTGGTCGACCTTGGCTTCCTGCGCGAGATAGTCAGCCTCAAAGAGCGAAGATCGCTCCCGCAATTTGCGAGCCGCCTCCCGTCCCTCAGCGAGAACGGCGCGTGCTGCGTCAAACTCGCCTTTGTCGATGAGAGCCTGTGCTCTTTCCGCGAAGCTCGCCATTTCCGAAGGGCCTTGGCGAAGGCGTGAATTTTCCACGCGTAGCGCAATAAGTTCATCCGCCTTCTGGGAGAGCCGCGCTGCGATGTTGTCGTCCGAAACACCCGCTTCGCCCAGCTTGGACAGAATCGCCCTTAGAGGGGCGAATTCGACCCCTTTTTCACGGGCTATCTGCGCTGCGAGCCGGTCGTATTGCTCCTTGGCAAACTTTCGCTCCTCAGCCATCTTTTCCGCTATTTTCTTCTCATCAAGGCCAATGATCACCGGGCGTTGATTGATGATGTTGCCGCCTGCGGTTTGGCCGACTGGATTGTTGAAAGTGATGGTTGTTGACCCAGAAGCTTTCGGCGGCTCTTCGGGCTTTTTTTCATGAGGAACGATATAGACGAAGACGGCCCCGGCCCCTGCCGCGACGACCGGCACTCCTCCGCCTATCCATGACAGAATTTGGCGGTTTTTTTCGACCCGCAATAGCTTCCAAAAATGGGTGAGCATGGTGCCCCCATGGCAAAAGGCGTGTTGAACGATACCAGTCCGCCAATCGAGTTTGCAACGGCACAGACACAGGTTTGGTGCCTCGCTCTACCAACTTGCAAAAGTCCTAACTTCTGCAAGTCTCGCAGGGCTTATGGGAGGGGCCTGCCCTTTGCCCGAGGGTGAACATGGTTCGCTTCGCTGCGCTCGCGATGACGGCGTTGCGACGCCCTATCGAAAGAACTCGTTGAACAGCGCCGTCCACTCGGGCATGCGCGAATCCACCTCCTCGGGCGTGAAATATTCCGCGTGCATGTTCTTTTCGTCCGGCCGCACGCTGGGATCGCGCGCCGCGACCTTCGGATCGGCCGGCACGTAATCGCTGTCGCGGAAGATCGTTTGACCCTCGGTCGAGGCGAGATAATCGAGCAGCAGCTTGCCGGCGGCCGGATGCGGCGAATCCTTCACCACCGCCGCGACCGCCAGCACCACAGAGGCCGGAGACAGCGGAATCCACCGCACGGGCGCGCCCTTGGCGGCGGCCACCACCGCCTGCGAATTGAAATTCTGCAGCATCAGGGAATATTCGCCGGTGACGACGCTCTGCTCCAGCACGGTGCGGGCCGGGAAGGTGACGCCGGCGATGTTCTGTCCGGCGAGCTGCTTCAGATAGGCGCGGGTCTTCTCCGGCCCTTCCTGCTTCAGCACCGCCGCGATGAAGCCGACGCCGGTGGCGCTGCCCGGCACGATGCTCCAGACGATGCGGTTCTTCCACTTCGGATCGAGCAGGTCCTGCAGATTCTTCGGCTCTTGCCCGGGCTTCACCAGATCGGTGTTGATGGCCGGCGTCGCCACGTAGATGTTGGTGCCGACCCAGTAGCCGTCGGGATCGACGACGTTCTTCGGCCAGTCTTTCGCCGAATCCGGCAGCCATTTCAGGATCAGTCCCTCGCGCTTCAGCGCCGCAACCGCGAAAGTCCCGTCGACCACGTCGGTCTCCACCTTCCGGGCCTTCGCCTCGTTGGTCACCTTCAGGACGATCTCGGTGGCGTTGACGCGCGAGAACGCGACCTTGATGGCGTATTTCGTCTCGAAGCCCCGCACCAGCGGCTCGACCAGATCGGCCACCGCCTGCGTCGTGTACCAGACGACGGTCTTCTCGGCCTTCGCGGCGGCGATCAGCGCCTCGTCGGCGGCATGAAGCGGCGTCGCCGTCAGGCAAGCGGTTGCGAACATCGCGCGACGAAAAGAAAAGATTTCCATGGCGGCCTCCCCGATCATTTGTCCGCACAATGAAAGCTGACGCGACGGCGCGCAAGCATCAGCGCGTTGCCGCCGGGCGCGCCGCCTTCTAATGTGCCGGCAACGCAGACGAACGCAGGAGGAAACCTTGGGCAAGAAGATTCGCGTCGCTTTTCTGATCGGCGATTATCCGGGGCCTGAACACGAGCGCCGCTCGAAGGTCGCGCTCGGCTATTCCAACGACCAGATCGAGGTGGGGCTGATTCAGGTCGCCACAACGGCCTACAATCGCGGCAACTCCCCGGCCGAACTGCAGCTCGTCGCGCCCGCGTTCATCGACGCCTTCCGGCGCGCGGAAGCAGAGGGCTATGACGCCGCGGTGCCGCTCGGGGCGCTCGATCTGGCCGTGGACGCCGCCCGCTCCGTGGTCGACATTCCGATCGTCGGTCCGGCCGAGGCCATGCTGCACATCGCCTGCCTGCTCGGCGACCGTTTCGGCGTACTGGTCTATTCGGACACGTCGCTCGTGCTCTGCCGCCGCATCGTCAAGCGCTACGAGATGACCCACAAGATCGCCGGCTGGAAGGTCAGCGGATTCCACCTTCCCGACATCATCGGCAACCGCGAGCAATTCCTGCAGAACTTCGTCGGCCACGCCCGCGATCTGGTGGAAAAGGACGGCGCGGAAGTGATCCTGCCGATGGGCATCACCCAGTGTCCGGTCCACGTGAATCCGGACTGGCTGTCGGAACAGCTGGGCGTGCCGGTGGTCGAGGGCATCGGCGCCCCGATCCGCCTCGCCGCCATGCTGGTCGGGCTCAACCTGAAGCACAGCCGCAAGCACTGGCCCCGGTCGCCGCTGTTCCCGGAGCCCGCCAAGGCCTGATCGTCAGCGCGGACGCTGGACCCAGGATTTCAGCGTCCCCGCCGTCGCCAGCACCATCGTCGACACGGCGGCGCACAGGCCGCCGAGTTGCAACATGTCGTTGCCGATGAACCAGCCGTAACGACGCGGATTGACCCAGACCGCCAACGCGATGCCGATGGCGACGAGCGCCGCATTGCCGGCGGGGCCGAAACTGCCGCTTCCCATCACCCGGTGAATGATCGCGCCGACGAGCAGCAGCATCAGGCAGGTCAGCAACCCGAAGAACAGGGTCTCGCCGTCCGGCAGGGCATTCAGTATCCAGAACCAGGTCTGCATGGATCACGCCTTTCCGCGCATTTATCTTCGCGGCGAATTGTGCGTGACGATTTGTAAGGCATGCGGGGGCGGGTCCGCCAGCAAAGGGCGGGCGTCTGGTGAAGGCTGGCTTGCGTAAGCCAGCCTGATTTGACGTTGATTTAATCGAAGCAATCGGGGCCGAATTGCGGCGGCCCGAAGCCCTTGCGCTTACTGGGTAAATTCCACCGAAGCGCGCCCCAGCCCCTCGATCTCGATCTCGGCCCGCCCAGCCTTGCCGTAGGATGGCGGCTTGTTCAGCGTGCCGGTGGTGATGAACTGGCCGGCCCGAAGCCCGCCCAGCCGGTCAGCCTGACCCGACGCCCAGGCGACGACCGGAATCAGCGGATCGCCGTGGCCATGGCCGCCCACCTTGTCGTGCGCCAGCGCGCCGTCGATCCACAATTGCGAACGCAGTTTCGACAGGTCGAGCGACCGGAACGATTTCGTCCCGCCGCCGATTACGTAGCCCGCCTGATTGAAATTGTCGGCCACGCGCGGCAGGAACTGAACCTCGTTCAGATTCGAGTAGCGGCTGCCGACGATCTCGATGCCGGCGAAGACCTCCTCGGTCGTATCAAGAATGTCCTCGCGCGTATAAGGCTTGCCCGACCGCGGCGGCAGATCCTTGCCGAGCCGCAGCGCGATCTCGACCTCGATCTTGATCGACTGGCCAGCCGGGATCGACCAGCTTCCGCCATCGGCGCGCAGGTTCGGCGACAGGATCGGAGCGCCGAACAGCGTCTTGCCGCCGTCCTGTACGCCGCTCTTCCAGCCCACCGCCGTGGCGTTCATCGACTGCGCCACCGCGAGTTGGATGTCGTAAGCCTGCGCCAGCGTCTCCGGGCCCATGTCGGGGCTATAGGCGAACGGCGTGCGGGTCCGGTAGGCTTCGGCGAGCAGTTTCGACAGATCTGGCATGTGTCCCCCGGGATCGGCAGCCAGACAGCATCGCATATTCGCGACAGACGGCGCCACCCTCAACACGCCGAAACCCTCCGGGCGGGGGCGCGTCCGGAGGGCTCCTCGGCTGCGCTGTCGGGGGAGAGATCCCGGCGGCAGCGCCGAACTTTCAGGAATTCAGTGTGGTCTCAGTTGCAGACGCGGATGCGGCGATAGCCGACGACGTCGCCCCAGCGGTTGGTGACTTCGCGGCGCTCCATCCAGCACTCGCCGCCATAGACGCGGGCGGGCGCGTAGTAGCCGGGGCCGGAGTTGGCGTGGGCCGCGCCAGCCGCGATCGCGCCGAGCGCCAGTCCGCCGATGATCCCGGCTGCAATCGCGCCTCCGTTGCGGGCCGAGGCGGGGGTGGCCGATGAAAGGACGGTCATGCCGATGGTGAGGGCGGCGAGGGAAGCGGTCAGGCTCTTCTTGAAGGTGGTGGTCATGGCTCTCTCCTGAATTTGTTTCGCCGGTGTGTCCGTTTGGCGATGATTGGAGATTAGACCCATGCCGCGCAGGCCGATGTGCGCGGACGCACATGGCGAAATGTTCAAATTTGATGCCGTCTGCGCGAGACTTCAACCGACAAACGACCCTCATCCCGGGGCGCGTCGCAGGCGCGAACCCGGGATCCAGAGGTCGTTGCAATGGACTACCAGTCTGGTTTCGGGTTCGGCTTCGCCGCTCCGGAATGACGCCAGAGACAGGCTCTCAAGACGCGAACGCCCTCCGGACGGGGCGGTCCGGAGGGCGTCTCGGTTTGCTGCCGGGGGAGAGAGATCCCGGCGGCTGCCGGTCTCTCAGTGCTCGGTCAGGTTCATTCAGTTGCAGACGCGGATGCGGCGGTAGCCGA
>CANJEY010000189.1 GCA_947472615.1 Beijerinckiaceae bacterium | reverse complement strand
TGCGGCAGAAGAACTGGAGCCCCGAGCGCGACATTTCGCTGATGTCCGAAGGTATGGCGTTTCCGGCGCTGAAGGACGGCAAGGTCGACGCCTTCATCGGCAGCGAAATCTATTACACGATGGCGGCCAAGAACGGCGCGAAGGATCTTGTCGATCTGAGCGATTACAAGATTCCTCTGGCGGGCTCTGGCGTCAATGTCGAACGCAAATGGCTCGCCGCCAATCGGGACACGGCGTCGCGTTTCGTCAAGGCGATGATCGAGGCCTATGCGGCCATGAAGGCAGATAAAGCTGTCGTGCGCGCCGCGCTGACGAAATGGTACAACATCACCGATGCGAAACAGCAGGACGAGATGTACGCGCAGGTCGTCACCGCGCCGGAGAGGCCCTATCCGGCGGTCGATGGCATCAAGCTGGTGATGGAGCTGTTCACGCACCGCGAACTGAAGCGCCACGAGGCGAGCTATTTCTACGATGCGAGCTTCATTGAGGAACTCGACAAGAGCGGCTTTATCGCAGGCGTCTACATGAAGTAAGACGCATCTAACGTCATCGTGGAGTCGGAGTCGTCGTTGCGAGGAGCGCAGCGACGAAGCAATCCAACCAAGCTTGTTTGGTTGCTTAGTTGCGCTCGCAATGACGTTTACGTCATTGCGCCGATCTTGCCGTTCTCGTCGGCGCGGAACATCCCGGCATCGGCGCCCAAGAGTTTCGTTCCCGTCAGCCAGTCGCGCGACGCGCTGTGCAGCACGCGGCGATGCTTTTCCCAAACGGCGAAATGCGTCGCGCAGGCGATGGCGAGAAACACTTTCTTCTCCGCGCCGAGATCGGCGAAAAGCTCCCGGTTCGACGTGATGAGATCGTCCTGTTCGCCGGCCATGATCAGCGTCGGAACCTTGATCTTCGCGGCGGATTTCGCGTTCCAGCCCCAATAGGTGCGGGTCGGCGCGCGCAACCCGCCCGGTCCCCACGTGGCCCCCACAGGATCGTGCGCCACGTTCAGGTTCCAGATGTATTCCGGCATGCCGGGCTCGATCTGGTCGGCCGATTTGGCGAGCGACGTCCAGCGCTTGTCGATGCCGACTGCGCGCGTCTGGATCGTCATCGGTGCGCCCGGCCTTGGTAGCGTGGGCGGCGGTTCATCCGGGTTCTGGCGGTTGTAATTGGATGAAGCCTGAATGATCAGCTTCTCGATCTTCTCGGGATGCCGCGACGTATAGGTGCCGGTGCGGATGCCGCCGCCCGACCAGCCAATGAGGGTGATCTTGTCGACGCCGCGCAGCTTGCGGATGAAATCCACTACAGCGTCGATATCTGCCGTCTCGCTATCGGAATTGACCAGTTCAAACGGATATTTCGGCGCGCATTTCGCGGCCAGATTGCGCGGGATCAGCAGATCCTGCTGCTTTGGATCGAGATTGCACGGATCGTCCATCATCGGCCGGCCCGAGCGGCCATAGCCGGTCATGTCCATCGCGAACACGTCGAAGCCGGCGCGCGCCAGAAACTCCATCCAGCTGTAGTCCCTGTACGGAACGTCGAACGCCAGCGTCGAGGGCGAATAGCCGCCGTGCACGAACAGCGCGACCGTGCCGGGCTCAGCCTTGCCGGCCTTGACGATCTTCTCCTGCACGCGTTCGCGCACGAACAGGTCGATTTGCTGGCCGGTGATCGCCGGCACGGTGGAAACGTGATCGACCAGCCGGTCGATGGTCATGATGCTGGCGCTCTCGGTCATGGCCTTCTCCAGAACATCAAAAGCGCGCCGGTCACTTTCTCGGCGCGCCGGAAACTTAGTCGAGCGGTATGCCCAGCCGGCGTGCGTGCTCGATGCGCGGCGGCGGCGACACGAACGCGCCCGGCTCATTGACGAGGCTGCCCGCGATGCGGCGCACGATTTCCGCCTGCGCGGCGGCGCGGCCCGCAGGATCGTAGAACGAGCCCTTCACCTGAATGGTGGCGGCGAGCGCGCGCACGAAATCCTGCGCCAGCGATGCATCCACCTGTTCCGGCGCGCTCCAGAACTCGTCGAGCGTTCCCTGATGCGTCAGGCCCGGAATGTCGAACACCGCGATGCCCAGCACCTTGGTGGGACATTGCGCGCGGATCGCGAACAGCCCGACGGTCGAGTTAACCAGCACGCAGCCTTTCGCGTGAGGCAGGATGTCGGCGACATCGCCGCCGTCGATCACCAGCACGCGGTCTGGGACGCCGTGCCGCGCCGCCGTTTCAGCCAGAACGCGCGGCCAGTTCTCGCGGCCGTTGTCGAGCGGATGCAGCTTGACGACGAGCCGCGTTTCCTTCGGCGCATGGGCGGCGAAGGATGAGATCACCTCGTCGATCATGCCCGATAGATGGCCGTACTGCGAATTGCGGCGGATCTGATAATCGCTCTGCAATTGCAGCGCGAACATGAAGAACGGCCACGCGCCGGACTTGGCCTGCGCAATGATCGCGCCCGCGTCGCGCTGGGCCTTCCACTGCCGCACGGTGCGGGGCAGCCAGCTCAGATAATCGACGAACGGATGGTAATATTTGTCCGCGTTGAAGAACGGATAGAACGGCCGCAGGAACACGTTCGAGAGATTGAAAACGACCTCCGCCACCGCCTCGGCGAGGAACGAATACGGATAGCGCACCTTCAGGTCGGGTTCGGGCGCGTCCCGCGCGATGGCGCGGATCCGTTCGGGGTCGTTGGGGAAATGCGAATAGACCCCCATGCCGTTGCGCTCGATCGTGATCCAGTCTGGACGCAGATAGCCGAACTCGATCGCAATGGCGTTCAGCCCCATGTCGCGCGCCGCGGCGGCCGCGACGCGATGATAGGCCTGCTGGTCGGCGTAATAGACGACGTCGGTGATCGTCTCGCGGGCGAGAAACTCACGCAGATACGCGCCCCAGTTCTCGAACCGACCCCGATAATGGATCGCGCCCGGCTTGCGCCAGAAAATCCAGTCTGCCGGGCAGACGTTGATCCGGAACGTCTGGTGTCCCTCAGCCTCGAACGTACGCGCCAGTTCCGGCCAGAACACGGACGGCGGCCCCTGCAGGAACAGAACTCTGCGCTTGTCGGTCATGCGGTTCCTGTAGGCAGCGCGCTGCCGATGCGCAAGCCGCAAAGGGTCGCGGCGCGTCCCGTGTTGGCAGTAGGGTCAGGCCCCGGTAGGGAAGGGAGCCGCTTTCGCGGCTGGAGAGCCAAACATGGCGTACGACGCCGTCATCATCACGGGCGCTTCGAGCGGCATCGGGGCGGCGCTGGCGCAGGCGCTGGCGAGGCCAGGCGCGACGCTGGGGCTCGTGGGACGCGACGCCAGGCGGCTCGGCGCGGTGGCGGAGGCGGCGGCGGCGCGTGGCGCGAAGGTCCGTCAGGGCCTGTTCGACGTGCGGGATCGCGAAGCGCTTCGGGCGTTCACCGAAAGCGTCGCGGCCGAGGCGCCCCTCGATCTGTTCATCGCCAATGCGGGCATTCTCGACGGCCGCACGCCGGATGGGTCGATGGAAACGTCAGACGCCGCCCGCAATCTGCTCGAAACCAATTTGCTGGCCTCGGTCGATTGTTTTCACGCGGCCCTGCCGCACCTGCGGGCAGGCTCCGGAGGGCAGTTCGCCTTCGTGGCCTCGCTGGCGGGGCTTGCGCCACTGCCGGATGCGCCAGCCTACAGCGCCAGCAAGGCGGGGCTGATCTCCTATGGTCTGGCGATGCGCGAGGCATTGCGGGCGGAGAACGTGCGCGTCAGCGTGGTCTGTCCCGGCTATGTCACATCGCAGATGACGCGGAATCACCTCGGCGCGAAGCCGGGCGAGATTTCCGCCGACGCTGCCGCCCAACGCATTTTGTCGGGACTGAGCCGAAACAAGGCGCTGATCGGCTTCCCGTTTCACCTCTACTGGGCGTCGCGCCTGTCGATCGTCGCGCCCGAATGGGTGCGGCGGCTTGGCATGCGCGGACTGAGCTTCCGGGTCGGCCGCTATGATGGGCAGAAGCCGCGCTGAGCAGCGACTCTGCGCGCATTGACAGCGCTCGCCGCGCAGGCCTAGTCCCTTGGCGTCAGTGTCCGCGCGCGTGGACCATCTCGTTCGGTTGACCTCATGTTCATGTTCGGATTTCGGGAACCGGAAGTTCTGGAGCGAAAGGGGCTGGATTTCTTCGAGCCGGCGCGTCCCAAGCCGCCCGAAAAACTGCTCGGCCTGCACGATCTGATCATCTCGGCCCGTCGCAACCTGCTGTCGGTCTGGCCGGCAGCCGACTACCGTTCGTCGGTCGGGCAGACGCGCATTCTGGGCCGTCAGGTCATTCTTGTGAATTCGCCCGAGAGCGTGAAGTACGTGATGCACACGCGTCACGAGAATTTCGAGCGCAAGAGTCCGCAGATGCGGCGCGCGCTGGAATATCTGCTTGGCGACGGCCTGTTCATCTCGGACGGCGAGACGTGGAAGATGCGCCGGCCGCTGGTCGCTGACATCGTGCACAAGAACCGCGTGCCGACCTTCGGCCGAACCATGGAATCCGTGACGGCCGAAATGGTCGAGCGCTGGCGCACGACGCCGGCCGGCCAGCCGGTGAACGTGCTGACCGAGATGGCGGAGCTGACGGCCGAGATCATCGCCCGCGCGGTGTTCGGCAACGATCTGGGCGCGACCGCCGCGACCGAAGTGATCGAGGGCTTCTCGCGCTACCAGAGCCTGATCGACTCGTTCAATCTCGGCTATTTTCTCGGCGCTGACGAAGGCTTTCCGGTCATTCGCGGTCCGCGTCTGCGCAAGTCCGTGAAGCGCGTCCACAAGGTGATCGACAAGGTGGTGTCGGACCACCTCGCCGGCCACGGCGATCATGATTCGATGATCGAGCTTCTGGTGCGCCGGCAAAAGCGCAATCCGGAACTCGGCCTCGACGTGAACGCGCTGCGCAACGAGGCGGCGACGATCTTCATGGCGGGCCACGAGACCACGGCCGCAACGCTGACCTGGGCCTGGTATCTTCTGTCGAACGCGCCTTGGGTCGAGGAACAGGTGCTGGCTGAGATCGAAAAGGTGACCGGCGGCCGCCAGCCCGGCGTCGCCGACGTGCCGCAGCTCGAATGGTGCCGCGCGGTGATCGAGGAGACGCTACGCCTTTATCCGCCGGTGCCGATTCTCGCCCGACAGGCGCGCGAAGCCGACCGCATCGGCAATATCGACGTCGATCCGGCGGCGCTGGCGCTGGTTGTGCCGTGGACGCTGCATCGCGCCGACGATCTGTGGGACCGTCCCGAGCGCTTCATGCCGGAGCGCTTTCTCGGCGACAAGCGGCCGATTCCCTATTCGTACATTCCGTTCGCGATCGGTCCGCGCATCTGCGCCGGCATGAATTTCGGACTGACCGAATCGATTCTGTGTCTGGCGATCCTGATCCAGCGCTTCCGGGTGCGGGTGGCGGAGGGTTTCAAGGTCGAGCCCGTCTGCCGTCTGACGTTGCGTCCACGCGGCGGCATGCCGGTGACAATCTCGGCGCGGTGAGGGGCGTTCTGGCTCGCTTGCCGGAAGGCTGCTAATCTGCGGGCGAAACGGACGGTGCAGCCGGTGCGCGAGATGACGAGACGGCGATTCGTATCCGCGGCGTTGGCGCTGATCGGCGCTGGCGCTACGGGCGGCGCGGCCGCCGCGCTCGAGAAGATCCCCGATCTCGATGGCCGCTGGTTCGGCGCGGGGCTCGACCTCTTCATTGATACGACGAGGCTTCAGGGCAATGCCGATCCGGCCAAGCCGTTCAACCGTCAGTCGTTTTTCATCCGCAACGTGACGGGGCCGATGGTGGTGTTCGTGATCGGCCCCGAGGTGTTCTTCGCCCGCATGGACGACCCGAACACGATGGTCGTCAGCCGTGGCGGCCTGCCGGACACTTACACGCTGAAGCGTCTGCGCCGCCGATAGTCGTCAGAGCCCGGTGATTTCGAGGTCCGACCAGCGGGCTGACGCGCCCGGAGCCCAGTCGCGCGGTCGCGAAATCGTCTCGCCGCGGGGTCCCTTGACCTTGTCGGCGAGGGGATGGGCGCGCAAATCCTTTTTGGTCAGGACGCGGCGGCGGATATTCGGTGGCGCCAGCGACGTGCGGGGCAGGGGCCGCAGGCAGGCGATGGTCAGCGTTTTTTGCGTGAAACGCTCGGTGAATCGACGTTCCAGCGCAGGCCAGTCCCAGTGATCTCCGATCAGAATGGCGTGGTCGAACTGATCGTCCCAGGCGCCATCCAGCAGCGCAACAGCAAGCTCGGCCTCGTTTCGTCGCGCCGCCTTCTCGTCCCAGCCATGACCACAGCGGCTGCATTCATGAAATTCACGGACGCCATCGTCGCCGATGCAGACGACGCCACGCGCCTGAAGGATGTTCAGAAAGGCGCGTTCGTGGGCGCGAATCGCGCGATCGCCGCTGGTGGAGCAGAACGCCAGGATCGTATGCGAGATCACGACATCTTCGACGATCAGCGAGCGCCCGAGAGACTGAAGATCGAGCCATTTGAGCGACGGCTCGTTCAATTCGTCAATGGCGCGAAACAGCGCGTTTCCGTCGACGAAAAGACCGACGCTCGCGCGCTTGGGACTCGATTGCATCTGCGTCCGCTTTGAACAGGGCTACCCTGCCTGTGTAGAAGCCCAAGGTCGCAAATGGCACGTTACCTGCCTTAATTCACGCGTGACGCTATGTTACCGCCAGTCAAATAATTGTTCCTTGCGTCAGGTTATGACTGACGCAATTATGGCTCAGCTGGCGCATCCGGCAATCGCCGGATGGCGCGTGGAGGCAGAAGCGGTGCGAGTCACAAATGTTGAGCTGACATCTGTCGCAGCCGAGGTATCGCCTTCCCCCGCTGAGGTGGAAGCCGCGCTCGCCAGCCTGTTGTCAGCTTCGGGTCTGGCGAATGCGCCGCGTCTTGCGAGCCTGTTGTCGTTCCTGGTGCGCGAAACGCTTGCTGGTCGTGCGAGCCAGATAAAGGCTTACACGATCGCCACTATGGTGTTCGGCTGCTCCGAGGACTTCGATCCCCAGGCGAATTCTCTCGTTCGGGTCGAGGCCATGCGGCTGCGCAAGGCGCTGGATCGCTATTATGGTGGTCCGGGATTGAAAGATGTGCTGATGATTCAGCTCAGTCCGGGATCCTATGTTCCGTCGTTCGTGGTCCGTAAGCCGCTTGAGCCTGACGAGTTTATCGCGCCGGCCGGTATGGTTTCGCCAGTTCGTCCAGGCAGATCGCGAGCATTCCTGCTGTCCGGCGCAGCGCTGCTATTGTGCGGCGTCGCCACAGCTGGCGTTATCGAGTGGCGTGGCCGCGAATGGCCGGCCGCGCAGGCCCTGTCGACGGAGACGCTCGCGCCGCAGCGAGTCGCGATGGCCGGGCAGTCGCGAATTCAGGTGTCTGTCACGCAGCCGGGCGGGTCCGGAGACGCCAGCATTTTCGCTGAAATTCTCAGGCACAGCATCGAGATGGCGCTGAGCCGGTTCGACAATCCCGTGGTCGTCACCGATGGAGCGGCAGATTACGCGCTTGAGGGGCGCCTGATTCCTGTTGGCGCCGATCGCCACACGCTGTTTCTGCGGTTGTGGAACCGCTCCAGCGGCGAGGTGTTGTGGAGCCGCTCCTATGCCGATCTCCGCCCGGGAACCGGCGGCACGGAAGGCGCGGTCGACAATATCGTGGGCACGATCGCCAGAACGCACGGCGTCATCTTCGCCGACATGCGCCGGAAACTGATGGAATCGAAACGCAGACCGGAGCGATTCGATTGCGTGATTCTGGGAGAGAATTATCTGAACGACCCTGTCGCGGAGCGCTGGCCGGTTGCAAAGAATTGCCTCGAACGCGCCATTGCGGAGGATCCGGGTTTTTCGGCCGGCTATGCAACACTTGCGCTCATGCTGACGAACGCCTGGCTGAATGGCGATACGTTTGACGGCGATTCGCCGATCATGGAGCGCGCCCAGCGGCTTGCCTACAGGGCAGTCGAGGAGGACCGCCAGAGTTCGCGCGCCTTCAAGGCGCGCTCAACCGTCAATTTCCACGCCGGCCGCTTTGAGGACGCATTTCGCGATGGCCGCCGGGCGATTGAGATCAATTTCAATGGGATCGACGCGACGGGCCGGTTGGGCAGGGCCTACGTGTTGCGCGGGAATTTCGATGAGGGCATGAGCCTCCTGCGCCGTGTGCAGGAGATCTCCAGCTCATCGCGATCGTCGATCGACTTCTGCTTCTTCCTCGAGGCCTTTTTGGCGGACGATTTTGCTCGCGCCGAGACCTTCGCGATGCGTGAGTCTGCAACGGTGTTTCCGCTCGGCATGATGTCGCGGATCATCGCGCTTCTGCACCGTGGCGACCGCGACGGCGCGGCGCGTTGGGTGAGCAGGCTGCGGAGCGTCTATCCAGCGATCGCCGCGGATGTCG
>CANJEY010000188.1 GCA_947472615.1 Beijerinckiaceae bacterium | reverse complement strand
TCGAATCAATCCTGCCTCCTCTCAAGAGGCAGCCTTGAATCAACGCGAGATTCCGGCGTCAATCACTTTGTCAACATGGCCTAGGTTGCATTTGGCTTCCGCCGAACCTGTGGAAAGCGCCAATCCAAAGGTCGCCATTGCTGCATACATATACGGCTTCATGATTTCATATCCATCGGTTGTTTATCGTTCCGTCGAAACTGGGAGGTGGGAAGGGGCGACAAACCGCCTATTTGTCGTTGACGCAGGTCGCTTCTTTGTTTTTCTTCTTTTGGCAGGAGTTGAAGCAAGCTCCGATCGCCCGTGTTCCGCCTCGATCAGCAGCGTATTTATGGCACCATTGCTCACAAGTAATCTGTCCACTCTTGCAGGATGCTGCTTGGCTACCTCCTGCGCCGAACAGGTTGAAAGCTAGAATTGCACCAAAAATGACCGTTTTCATGGATCGTCCTACGTTTTTTGCGGGCTTGTCTACGTGTTCGCTTGGGTGGCGGACCTGTGGGGCGGTGACGCTTTACCAAGGGTTGACTTCAAGCACTGTTCAAGCGATCAAACACCCGAGGATTTGATCTGAACCGAAATTGCAATGCCACCGATCGCCTGCGCTACCTCCAATTGGGGGGAAAGCAACGTCATTTTGAAGTTCGTGAATTTAATTGGTTGGACTGGGAATGCCTGTTACCTATTCGACAGACGATTTTGACCTGGATCAATTGATCGAAGCAGCATATTGGTCCGCATCCACTGGGAACTGGGATGCGTTTCTCGACATTTATGCGGAAAAATTTCCCCATTCGAAAAGCACGCTTTGCATTTTCGATTCGGCGCGACCAGACGTAGATGTCGTTGCTGCGCGCAATTATGATCCTGAAGCGATCCTGCAATATGGCAAGTATTATGGGGCGCTCAATCCATGGTCGAGCATGGCCTCATCGAACATGGGTTGGCCTGTCCAGTGGGGCCATGAAAGCGTTTCACTGGATGCGCTTCACAAGACCGAATTCTATAACGATTGGATACGTCCTCAAGAAGATGCATACCAAGGATTTGGGATTGCAGTAGCGCGCTCGCGGTCGCGGACATTTGCAATCTCCAATAATTTCAATCCTAGATATATGGAGGCAGGTGAGCGCCAATTCAAGTTGGCCCAGCGTCTTCAGCCTCATCTTCGTCGTGCCTACACGCTTCAATTGCACTTGGAGGGGCGGCGACTTTTTCCTGTCGAACTGGCTGCTGTTCTGGGTGGTCTATCGCATGCGGTTTATGTTGTGGACGCCTCGGCGACATTACATTTTGCCAATACTGCGGCAGATGGATTGATACGGACCGGCGCAGTGGTGCGTCGTGTCGCGTCTCGAAAGCTTATTTTCTCGCATCTGGCTGACCAAGCTGGATTTGAACGGTCACTTGGCGAATTGGCGACCAACCGGAAGATCTCCGGACCACCGCTCCAGCCTCTGAGCGTCACACTGAGTCGCTACGCTCTATTGATAACGCCACTCGTCGATCAGCCCCCATCTGCCCAGATGCGAATCTGGCTCGGCGCGGCAAGACCACAGTTATTCATGGTAATGATCATTGATCTTCTGGGGGAAGGCAGAAGCACAATCGAAATTGTGCGAGGAGCTCTTGGGCTGACGCCCGCGGAGGCGCGACTAGCACTCGGCTTGGTTAGCGGCCATTCACTACGGGAATATGCCGACGCTCAAGGTGTGAGTTACGAGACCGCGAGATCCACCATGCGAGCTGTACTGTCGAAGACAGGTGCAAAAGCCCAAGCAGACTTGATGCGGCGACTGACCAGGATTGTCGACGCGTCAGGGTGGCTCCAACAGCGGGGGGCCGCAAACAGGCAGTGAACATTCACGCCCCCGCCCCCAACTTTGCCACCCCGCCCGCCGCCAGCTAATGTCCGCGCCAATCGAAACACCCTCCGCCCGGGAGCCCCCCATGGACGACCAGATTTCTCCCTCCGTCGCCGCGACCCGTCAGGCATTCTATTCCCGCATCGGCACGCGCTCGCTCGCGCCGCTGTGGGAGGCGCTGAAGGGGCTGGTGCCGCGCGAGCCCAAGAGCAGGTTCGTGCCGCATGCGTGGAAGTTCGACGAGGTGCGGCCGCTGCTGATGGAGGCCGGCGGCCTGCTCACCGCCGAGGAGGCGGAGCGGCGCGTGCTGGTGTTCGAGAACCCCGGGCAGCCGGGCGGCTCGCGCATCACCGCCACCATGTATTCGGGCATGCAACTGATCCTGCCGGGCGAAATCGCCGCCGCCCACAAGCATACGGCCTCGGCGCTGCGCTTCGTGCTGGAGAGCAAGGGCGGCTACACATCGGTCGCGGGCGAACGCACGTCGATGAAGCGCGGCGATTTCATCATCACCCCGAACGACGCGTGGCACGATCACGGACAGGAGGACGGCGGCCCGGTGATCTGGATCGACGGGCTCGATCTGCACATCGTCAATTTCTTCGAGGCGGCGTTCAGCGAACACCTCAACGACAAGAAGCAGATGGTGGTGAAGCCGGAAGGCGATTCCATCGCCCGCTATGGCTCGAATATGTCGCCGTTCGGCGCGCTGTCGCCGTTCGGGGCGACCACGCCGATCTTCAACTATCCCTATGAGATGAGCCGCAAGGCGCTGATGACGGTGGCGGCCGCAGGCGCGCCCGATCCGCACCTCGGCCACGCGATGCGCTACACCAACCCGATGGACGGCGGCTGGCCGATGCCGCTGATCGCAACCTGGCTCAATCATTTCCCGAAAGGCTTTGAGACGAAGGGCATGCGCTCTACCGACGGCCAGACCTGGGTGGTGGTGGAAGGCGAAGTCGTCGCCGAAGTTGACGGCAAGACCTTCACGCTCGGCGAAAGCGACGTGCTTGCCGTGCCGAGCTGGCAATGGCGTAAGTTCCGCGCCTCGAAGGACGCGATCGTCTTCGCTTTCTCGGACCGTAGCGCGCAGGAAAAGCTGGCGATCTTCCGCGAGGAGCGCCGCTAGGCCTCACTCGTCAGGGCCGCGCGCTCCCCATTGACCTGCGACAATGCGGCGCTCCGGCGCTGTCATAGACTTGTCGCGTTTCAGGTTCGCCCCGGCCGCACGGTCGGAGCGCGCGGGGGGAATTTCAGCGCCCATGGACACCAAGAGCTTGCAGAGCGCCGTCGACGAAACGGCCGCCAAACCCACGCAGCCCGCTGTCGCCTCGACGGCCGACGCCGCACAGATCATTTCGAAAGCCGCTGGCGCGCTCGCGGCGCCCGCCAGGCCCGGCAAGAAATCCGACTCGCAGCGCTCGTTCGCCCAGAAGCGCCACGATCCGGAGGCGATCCGCCGCGCATTCGAGACCGGCGAATATCCATACCAGACGCGTATGTCGAACAAGGTCTATCTCGAACACATGGAGCCGCTGCAGGTCGAACTGCTGAAGGCCCAGAACTGGATCAAGGAAACGGGCGAGAAAGTCGTGGTGCTGTTCGAGGGCCGCGACGCGGCCGGCAAGGGCGGCACTATCAAGCGTTACATGGAACATCTGAACCCGCGCTGCGCCCGCGTGGTGGCGCTCGAAAAGCCGAGCGAACGCGAACGCACGCAATGGTTTTTCCAACGCTACATCCAGCATCTGCCGGCGGCGGGTGAAATGGTTCTGTTCGATCGCTCCTGGTACAATCGCGCCGGCGTCGAACGCGTCATGGGTTTCTGCAGCGCGGGCGAATATCTCGAATTCATGCGCCAGTGCCCGCAGGTGGAGCTGATGCTCGCGCGCTCCGGAATCCGTATGTACAAATACTGGTTCTCGGTGACTCGCGACGAACAATTACGCCGTTTCAAGGCGCGTGAGACCGATCCGTTGAAACAATGGAAACTGTCGCCGATCGATCGCGCCTCGCTCGACAAATGGGATGATTACACCGAGGCCAAGGAGGCGATGTTCTTTTACACAGACACCGCCGACTGTCCGTGGATCATCGTCAAGTCTGACGACAAGAAACGCGCGCGGCTCAACTGCATGCGGCACTTCCTGTCGACACTGGATTACCCGAACAAGAACGTTCATGTCGTCGGCCATCCCGATCCGCTGATCGTGGGCTCGACCGCGCATGTGATCGGACGCTCGGAGCATATTCTGGGACGCTCAACACATCCCGATCTGAAGCGCGCGAAGCGTTGAAGCGCGAGCCAAACACGAACAGGTGAAAGCTGATCTGCCGCTTGTGAAGGGCTGCAGCCGGCGGCCATGTTAGAAATCTCGCGTCAATTGATTGGGAGGTTTCCAAATGTATTCACGCCGTAGCATTTTGCTCGCGTCTCTTTTCGCCGCCGCCGCGCTGGCTTCACCGGCATCCGCAGGCGAGACGCCGTTCACCGCCGAGGCGTTCGCCGCAGCCCAGAAGGCTGGCAAGCCGATTCTGGTCGAGGTGCATGCGTCCTGGTGTCCGATCTGCAAGAAGCAGATCCCGATTCTCGGCGGTCTCATCAATGAACCGAAGTTCAAGGACATGGTGGTCCTGCGGGTCGACTTCGACGACCAGAAGCCGGTTGTGCGCGAGTTCAATGTGCAGAAGCAGTCGACTCTGATCGTTTATAAGGCCGGTAAGGAAATTGGACGCTCCGTCGGCGATACGAACGCCGTCTCGATCGAGGCTCTGCTGACCAGCGCCATCTGACGCATGACGACAATTGGGCTGGCCTTCCTGGCTGGCGTTCTGTCGATCCTGTCGCCCTGCGTGCTGCCGCTGCTGCCGCTCGTTCTCGGCGCGGCGGCCTCCGAACACCGCCTAGGTCCCCTGGCGCTTGCCGGGGGACTGGCTTCGTCGTTCACCACCATTGGCCTGTTCGTGGCTACGATCGGGTACGCCATCGGTTTCGATGGCGATGTGTTCCGGTTCGGCGGCGCGGTGATGATGATCGGAATCGGCCTCGTGCTGGCGGTTCCGGCGCTCCAGCAAAGGCTGGCGGCGGCGGGCGGCCCGGCGGCGAACTGGATGGAGCAGCGTTTCGGCGGCTTTTCGTCGTCCGGTTGGAAGGGGCAGCTGGCGGTCGGTGTACTGCTCGGCGCTGTGTGGAGCCCATGCGTCGGACCTACGCTCGGCGCAGCGTCTCTGTTGGCCGCGCGTCGCGAAAATCTCGTCGAGGTAGCTTTGACGATGCTGGCTTTCGGTCTTGGCACCGGGGCGCCGCTGGCTTTGCTGGGCAGCCTGTCGCGTCAGGCGTTGATGGGCGTCCGCAACCGTTTGATGGCGGCAGGCAAAGGCGTGAAAGCTCTTTTCGGCGCATTCTTCGTTCTGATCGGCCTTTCGATCGTCACCAATGCCGACAAGGCGATTGAGACGTTTCTGGTCGATGTCTCTCCCGCGTGGCTGACGGATCTCACGACCCGGTTCTGATCCTGTCGCCTTTCGGAGGATGCATTCGGGGGCCCCCTTGTTCTATGAAGGGCCTCCCAACCGCCGCGAGGCCCCATGTCCCTGTTCCGCGCCATCCGCATCGACAAGACCGAAACCGGTACGAAAGCCTCATACGTCGATTTCGAACGCGCCGATCTGATGGACGGCGACGTCACCGTGCGGGTCTCGCATTCAACCGTGAACTACAAGGATGGCCTTGCCGTCACCGGCAAATCGCCCGTGGTGCGGCGCTTCCCGATGATCCCCGGCATCGATTTCGCCGGGGTGGTGGAAACGTCCACCCACGCCGATTACAAGCCGGGCGACAGCGTGATCCTCAACGGCTGGGGCGTCGGCGAGACGCATCTGGGCGGCTATGCGCAGGTGGCCCGCGTGCCGGGCGACTGGCTTGTGCCGTTGCCGGCCGGGCTGAGCGCGGCGCAAGCCATGGCCATCGGCACCGCCGGCTATACGGCCATGCTGTGCCTGCTGGCGCTGGAACGCCACGGCATAAAGCCCTCCGACGGCCCCGCGCTTGTTACGGGCGCGGCGGGCGGCGTTGGCTCTGTGGCGGTCGCGCTGCTGAAGCAGGCCGGCTGGCGCGTCATGGCCTCGACCGGCAGGCCCGAGGAAGAGGCTTATCTGAAGGGCCTTGGGGCGGACGAGATCATCCCGCGTCAGGAACTGTCCGCTCCCGGCCGTCCGCTCGGCAAGGAGCGCTGGGCCGTGGCGATCGATTCCGTCGGCTCGCATACGCTCGCCAACGCGCTGGCGCAGACGAAAGGCGAAGGCGCGGTCGCGGCCTGCGGACTCGCGCAGGGCATGGACCTGCCGGCGACCGTCGCGCCCTTCATCCTGCGCGGCGTGGCGCTGCTCGGGGTCAACAGCGTCACCTGCGCCAAAGCGCTGCGGATGAAGGCGTGGCAACGGCTGGCGCGCGATCTCGACCAGCAAAAGCTAGTCGCCATGACCACCCATGCGCCATTCGAACGCGTGGTGGAAACCGCCGCCGACATTCTCGCCGGCAAGGTGCGGGGCCGCGTTGTGGTGGATATACCGGGGTGAGGCGGGAGCCAGGACAGACAGTTTCGGTTGCGCGCTACCTGTGGTAGGGTAGTGCGCAACCGAGCGGAGACTACATGCCCCGTGCTAGACGGACTACTGGAGACAGCCTCAACAAGTTTCAGCGTTACCGTCAGGCGCAGCTTGACCGCGGCATGAAACTGCTGCGCGTCTGGGTGCCTGATCCCCACAAGCCCGCGTTCGCGCGGGAGGCCGAACGTCAGGCGGCATTGCTGCGCGGCCGTCCGGAAGAGCAAGAGGCTCTTTCGTTCATCGAAGCGGCGTTCAAGTGGCCTGAACCGTGAGGCGCGGAGACATCGTCACTGTCGCTGCGGCTGGCGATTACGGCAAGCCACGACCGGCTATCGTGATTCAGTCGGACCTGCTCAAGGCGACAGACAGCATTCTGGTCAGCCTGATGACGAGCACAATCGTAGATGCGCCGCTGTACCGGCTTGTCGTCGAACCATCCAGCTCGAATGGTCTGAGAGTTGCGTCGCAGATCATGGTCGACAAGATCATCGCGATGCCGCGTGAGAAGTGTGGAGAACTCATCGGACGCATCGACAATGCGAAGCTGGCGAGACTCAATCACATGCTTGCCGTCGTGGTGGGCCTGGCTGATTGACGCGCAATGGCGCGGGGCTCAGGCTCCCGCCGCCTCGGCCTTCTTCTTCCCCTTCAGAAACGGCACCATGCCTTTGCGGGCGAGTTCGTCCGCGCGCTCGTTCATCTCGTGGCCCGCGTGGCCCTTCACCCAGCGCCAGTCGACGTTGTGGCGCTGCGCGGCCTCGTCGAGGCGTTGCCAGAGTTCGACGTTCTTCACCGGCTTCTTGTCGGCGGTCTTCCAGCCGTTGCGTTTCCAGCCGTGGATCCAGCCCATGACGCCGCCGCGCAGATATTGCGAGTCCGTGTGCAGTTCCACTTCGCAGGCGCGCGTCAGCGTTTCCAGCGCCTGAATCGCAGCCATCAGTTCCATGCGGTTGTTGGTGGTGAGTTCCTCGCCGCCGCAGAGTTCGCGCTCGCGGCCGTTGAAGGTCAGGATCGCCCCCCATCCGCCCGGCCCCGGATTGCCCGAACAGGCGCCGTCGGTCCAGATCACCACTGGCGCGCTCATCGCAGCAGGCCGTAGTCGCGCGCGCTGGTCACATGCTGATGGAAGCGCAGCTTCTTGACGTATTCGAGCGGATCTTTCGGACGCACCATCGCGCCCGCCGGCACGTTCAGCCAGTCGACGAGGCGCGTCAGCATGAAGCGCAGCGCCGCGCCGCGCGCCAGAATCGGCAGCGCGGCAATTTCGGCGTCGCTCAGCCGCCGCGCGCGCTCGTAACCGTCGATCATCGCCATGCCCTTGGTGATGTTGAACGAGGCGTCGTGCTCGAAACACCAGGCGTTGAGGCAGATGGCGATATCATAGGCCAGCGTGTCGTTGCAGGCGAAATAGAAATCAATCAGGCCCGACAGATGCCCGGCGAGGAAGAACACGTTGTCGGGAAACAGGTCGGCGTGAATCACCCCTGACGGAAGATCGCGCGGCCAGCGCTCCTGTAGCCACGCCAGTTCCTCGGCGATCGTCACCGCGAGGCCCGGCAGCACTTCGTCGGCGCGCGCTTCGGCGACGCGAAACAGCGGGCTCCATCCGTCGATCGACAGCGCATTGGGGCGATGGATGTGGAAATCGGCGGCGCCCGCATGCAGACGCGCCAGCGCCTCGCCCACCATGGCGCAATGGGTCGACTGCGGCCGGCGGATCGACATGCCGTCGAGAAACGTCACGATGACGGCGGGCCGCCCGGCGATGCGGTTCAATGCGCGGCCTTCGCGATTGTGGACCGGCTGCGGACAGGTGACACCGCGCGTCGCCAGATGCTCCATCAGGCCGAGGAAGAACGGCAGATCGGCCTCGTTCACGCGCTTCTCGTAGAGCGTCAGGATGAAGAAGCCGGCTTCCGCGTGCAGCAGATAATTGGAATTCTCGACGCCCTCCGCGATGCCCTTGCACGACAGCAGGCCG
>CANJEY010000187.1 GCA_947472615.1 Beijerinckiaceae bacterium | reverse complement strand
CGATGACGATGCGGTTCGATTGCGGCCGGCTGTTCATCTCGTTGAAGGTGCGCGCGCCGAGCAGGATGAAATCGGCCGGCGCGCCGATTGCGAACGCGCCCGAATTTTGTAGTCCCATCACGTCGGCGGGCGTCGTCGAGATCGCGTGCAGCCAGTCCGTATCGCGGTGATCGAGTTGCAGGATGCGGGTCGCCTCGCGGATCACCTCGACGCCGTCGAGATCGCCATAGGCGTAAAACGGATCGCGCGTATTGTCGCTTGAGAACATGACCCGCACGCCACCGGCGGCGAGCTCGTGCGCGGGCGTCACGCCGCGCCATCTCGGCGTCCGGGCAGGCTGACGGTCCTGCAGATACATGTTGCACATGGGCAACGTCACGACCGCGATGCGGGCTTCCGCCACCTTCTCGACGATCGCCTGCGCCTCGTCGTCTGGAGCGAGCGCCAGAGAACAGCAATGCCCCGCCACGATGTGGCCGCCGAATTTCGTGTCGAGCGCGATCTCCGCGATCTGCCGCAGGCTACGCGCTTCCGGCAGGTGGGTTTCGTCCACATGGAAATCGAGGTCGAGGCCGTGCGCCGACGCAGCTTCGAACGCTTTCTCGATGGCGGCGCGCGACCGCGCGTCCGGCAGGGTTCCCATGAACGTATTGCCGCCCAGCACGCCGCCGTGGCGGGCGACCGTTTCGACAAGAGCACGGAATTGCGGTTCGTCGGTCAGCGCGAGGTCGATGGGATAGAGCGCCACGCCCTGTACGTCGATCCGACCCGCCCAACGCGCCCGGATTTCGCTCAGCACGGGCCATGAAATGGCGGCCTGCGGCGCGAGCGAGTCGATGTGCGTACGAACTGCGCGCGTTCCATGCGCCCAGGCGCAACGCAGCGAGAAATCCATGCGACGCATCACGTCTTCTGCGTTCCAGTTGCGGGCGCGGTCTTCGGCGACGTTGGTGCGCGCGCCCAGATGCGTGCCGTCCGGGTTCGGCCGCCGCGCCCAGATATGGCCCTTGTCGAGATGGGTGTGGATTTCGACGAGGCGGGGCAGGGCGATGCCTCTGTCGCGGTCGACGACCGGAACGTCAGCCGTCAGCGCACCGGCGGGCGCGATGCCTGCGATGCGGCCGTCCCGCACCAGAATGTCGATGTCCGCCAGTTCGTGCGGCGCGGCCCCGAACCGTCCGCCCGGCAGCAGAAACCCGGGCGCCCGGACGCGCGAAAGGACGAAATCGCCCCCGGCGGCCGTCAGAACTTCAAAATCGCCAGTGTGCATGGTGGCCTCAGGGTCGGAATGCTTCCGCCGTTGAAGCAAGATCGATGCAACAGCGGTATTGCGCTGGCGGCGCAAAGCGCTATCTCTGCCGCAAAGGACCGGAGGCGCGCTCGACCCATGCTGAAGAACCCGATGTTTCCCTATTTCGCGATCGGAGCCATCGTGGGCATCCTGGCCGTCGCCCTCATGGCGAAATACGGCATCGTATAGCGGCTGGCGGTTTACCTGAGCTCGACGCGATTTCCTTCCGGGTCGAGCAGAAAAAGCGTGCGGCGCGACGTGCGCCCTTCCACCTCGACGCCCTGTTCGCGCAGCGCCGTTGTGGCGGCCTCGGGGTCGAAGTTTTCGACGTTCAGGCAGAAGTGATCGAGATTGTGCGCTGGCGACGGGCCTCCTGCCACGGCGTCCGCCTGCATCAGGTCGATGATCGACGCCCCGGCGCGCAGGTGCATGAGCGAGCGATCCGGACGGCCGCCTTCGACGGCGCACCCGATGATGTCGCGGTAAAAAGCGATCATGCGGTCCATGTCGTGAACGCGCAGCACGATGTGATCGATGTCCCTCAGCGCAAACATGCATCCTCCCGGGCCGTGGCCGCCGGCAGACGCAAGTCTAGGCGCGGCGATGCGCGGCGCAAGCGCTCGATGCAGCAAAGCTTGCTCAGGGAACGTTGGGGGCGCTGACATGCGCGGCGACGATGCGCCAGCCTTCCGGGAACCGGCACCACGTCTGGCTCTGGCGCGTCACCGGACCCGTCCCGTCGATATTCCGGAACAGCGCCCAGGTGGCGCCTGCATCGCGGCCGATCGTTGTGACGATGAGCTTCTCGATCCGGCGCGGCGCGCCCGGCTTCCAGACTCCGCTGCGAAAGCCGGAGATTTCCTCGTATCCGAACAGATGCTCGGCGGGGCCGAAACGCACCGTCTTGGGCGATTGCCAGAAGAAGCCATTGAGCGCCGCCGTGTCGCCGATCTCGATCGCCCGATTGTAGGCCTCGAACGCCTCGCGCACTTCGGTCACAATGTCCGGATCGTCGATGTTGTCGGCCGCCAATGTCTCGCTCCCTGTGCGCGATTGCCGCTTCTGTGAAGCAAACCCCAAGCCATGGCGGCCTCAAGACTGCGCCACGAAATGGTCGGCGATCTCGCCCGCCGTGACGATCCAGGCGCGATCGCGCAGGCTCGCCAGATGCGCGAAGGCGCGCCGCAGATGTTTCAGGCGGAACGGCTGACCGACCAGATAGGGGTGCAGCGCAATCCCCATCACGATCGGCCCGGTGGCGGATTGCGCCAACATCTCGTCGGCGTTGTCGATGATCATCGTGGCGAATTCCGCCGCCGTATGCTTTCGCACCGCAAGTGCCGGAATGTCGTTGATCTCCTGCGGATAGGGCATCGACAGGATGCGCCCGCCGCCACGCGTCCGCATCCACACCGGCCGGTCGTCCATGCACCAGTCGAGACAATAGGAATATCCGGCTTCGGCAAGCAGGTCGGGCGTCAGCGAACTCTGTGAAATCCACGGGCCGAGCCAGCCCTTCGGGGGCTTGCCCTCGGCCATAGCGATGCGAGCGGTGGCCTCGTCGATCAGACGGCGCTCCTGCGCTTCGTCGAGCGCTCCCTGCCGCTCCGAATTCGTCCGCCCGTGTCCAACCACCTCGTCGCCGCGCGCCCGGAAAGCGTCCATGAGATCGGGGCAATAATCGTAGATGGAACTGTTGACCAGCACCGAACTGGGAAGTCGGAACTCGTCCAGCATGTCGATGAGCCGGAACGCCCCGACGCGATTGCCATAGTCGCGCCACGTGTAATTCAACACGTCGAGCGCTGCCGGCGGTTGTGGCACCAACTCTGCGCCAAGGCCCGAGCCGAACCAGAAATGCTCGATGTTCACCGCGATGTAGATCGCCAGCCGCCGCCCGCCCGGCCAGTCGCGGGGGATCGCGTTTCGGATCGACGAATAGGGAAAACGGTCGTGCATTGGATGGTCGGACATGGGGATAGCGATCCAAGATTTGCGCCAACGTTGGCCCGCGTCGGAGGGAGATGCAGGGACGGGTGGATGGCAGCTTCTGAATACTCATGGACCATTGCTCAAACCAGCGGCTCGCTTCCGGCGTAACGCCGCCATGACGACTGTTCGCAACCTGATCCTCTTTCTCCGGCGACCAACTGACGCCCGGCCTGTCCAGCCTCGTCGCCGGCGATCAATGCCCACGCTTACGAGCTCAAATCGGCCGCAATCCGCGCATAGCGCAAACGGTCTAAACCTACGACACGTTCCCGGCGGCGCAGCAAGGGCGCATCGCGGAAACCTCCGCGACGTTTCTGACGAACCTATGACAGAGATGCGCTACACCAAATCCAAGCTGCCGCAGAGAATCTGCGCCGCCTGCGGCAGACCTTTCGCCTGGCGCAAGAAGTGGAAACGCGACTGGGATAACGTGAAGACCTGCTCGGAACGCTGCAAGTGGGGACTGCGGCGACGAGCGTTCGACCTCCCGAAGAAGTAGAATACCGGGCATCCAAAATATCCTGATCGAAGCCGCAGACCGTCAAAGTTGAGTCACATGCTGATACAGGCGAGGCTTCGATCTGAAGTTCGGCGAGCGAACAACCGCCAACATCTTGCCTATTTGAACAGCGCCTTGAATATCTTGTCCCAGCCGCCAATCTTCTCGTCCACCTCTTCGGGAGTCAGATTGAACGTCGTAAACTGGCCGCCTTGCGGCGTCAGGCGAGGCTCTTTCGCAGGGACCGCCGGATTGACGGGCAGATAATCAGCATCGGCGAAGAGCTTTTGCCCGTCTTCGGAAATCAGGAATTCGAGAAGCAGCTTGCCCGCATTGGGGTGCGGTGCATCCTTCAGGACTGCGACGGCGCTGACAGCCGCCAGAGAGGACGACCACCGCAGCGTATCGACCGGGGCTCCAAGACGCGCGCTGCTGACCGGCTGGTTGTTCGACATCATCAGACCGATGGCGTATTCGCCCTGCATGACCTGATCGGTGACAGTGCGGGCGGACGATGCGATCACTGCGACTTTCTGGGTCGCCAGTTTTCGCAAAAACTCCATTCCCTTTTCTTCGCCCATGTCGTGCAAAACGGTTCCGGTGAGGCCCGCACCTCCTGATGTGGAAGCGCCGCTCGATACCGCCATCTTCCCAGCGTATTTTGGATCAAGCAGATCGGTCCATGTCTTCGGTTCAGTCCCGCGCTTCACGAGTTCCGTGTTGAACGAAGGAGCAATGACATACTGATTGGTAGCGATCCAATAGCCTTCTTTATCTATATATTGCGCTCCAAAAGTCTTAGCGCTTTCCGGCTGCCACTTCAGGACGAGCCCCGCGCGCTTCAGAGGTGGCGACGAAGCGGTGCCATCAAACACATCCGCCTGCACCTTGCCGGCTTTGGCTTCACTCATGATGCGCAATGTAATCTCAGCTGCGTCGGCGCGGACGACCTGAACCTTGATTCCATATTTCTTGCCGAACGCATCCGCCACCGGCTGTGCGAGTTGGTTGATGATCTGGGTTGTGTACCAGACCAGTTGGCCTTCGCGTTTTGCCGCGGTGACCAGAGCTTCGTCAGCAGCCGCTGCTGACGAAATAGAGGCGACCGCGCCCAGTAGCGCCGCGACTGACGTTCCAAGTCCGGACATTTCACCATCCTCCCGTGCGGCCTTCATTTTGCCTACGACCTTTATGCGCTGTCGAACGGCCGACGGCAAATTCAATTCGTTCCGACAGCCGCGGCTCGATGACCGAGTGCCAAGTCTCAACGGTGCAAATACGGGCCTTTGAAAACACATGTCCGTGGTGCTGGAGGCGACTAGACGGCGGGCGCGCTACCGGCAAGCTGTACACGCGCTTCGCGAAGATTTTGCAGCGCCTGACGGTAAAGATCCGAACGAACGGAACTCATATATCTGATCTCATCGCACGTGACGTGCATGTCGATCGCGACGCCCGCTTCGGTGACGGCCGTAATATAGGCGACAGGCGCGGGCGAAGCCTGGACATGTGCGTTCGAGCGCGCGGTATTCAGGAGCACGTCGAATGCAACATTCAAATCTGACGCATGGGTCACGGTAAGTTTGAGTGTGACCCGGTGGGTCGGATCGTTGAACGATCGATTCTTGAGAACCGAAGAAACAATATCCGAGTTGGGAACGATGACAGTCGAGTTTTCGCCAAGCAACAATTCCGTCGCCCGCACGCTGATGCGTTGAACACGGCCTTCCTCGCCCCGCACGGAAATCACGTCGCCGACGCGGATCGGCCGCTCCGCGAGGACGATGAGCCCCGCGACGAAATTCGAAACAACCTGCTGCAAACCAAAGCCGACGCCGACGGACAGCGCGCCCGCCACGAGAGCGACGTTCTGAAGTTGCAGGCCTGCTTGCGACAGCGCCAGCGCCAGCGCGCCCATGAAGCCCACATAGCCGGCGACCGTCGAAACCGAATGACGAACGCCCGTATCGAGCGGCGTGCGCGGCAGGAGCTGATAGTTCAGCCACGAGACGAACAGTCGCGTGACCACCAGTCCAACGCTGAACATCAGGACCGCAATTCCAGCAGCGCCGATCCAGCCGCGCAAGTCGCTGAACCGGACGCCGAAGAACACATCCGCGAACGGGTTCAGGTTGCCGAACTCGATGCCCCACGGGCTCAACAGAATCAGCGCCGTGAAAACGACTGTCAGCACGCGCAGAGCGCCCGCTATAATCGTCCCCACGAGGTCGATCGTCGCGGGCGAGACGCTGAAATTCGCCGACAGACGATTGTTTGCCGGTTTGCCTGGCACAAGGGCGTCCAGGAACACCGCCTCAATCGCGATGTAGGTGATGATCGAGAAGCTCAGCAGGATCGTCGTCGCGATCGCGCGGCCGATCAGGAAGCCCGCCAGCGCTATGTAACCAAGCAAGAGTGAACCGACGATCCCGACCAGCAGAAGCCAGAACACAGGCCGCAGCAGGTAGAGCGGCGCGGCCACGAGTCCCGACGGTTGATCGTTCGATTCGTCGCCAGTGCGGCGCAGCAGGAAAAATCCGCCGATCAGTGCAATCAGACCGGACGAAACCGCGGTCGTGGCGATGCTCATCGACACGCCCGCCGACACCGCCTCGAGAATCCCCATTGCGATCAGACTTGCGAGATAGACGGCCAGCATGATCGCCATTGCGCGGACCACGCAGACGGCGGTGCTGTCTCGTGTCGTGACGAGTCGGTAACGGGCGGAATGCGGCGAAAAGACGGCCCGAACAGCGGCGTTGCTGACCCCATAAGCGGCCAGCGCGCCCGCAAAGCCGAGCATGAATCGCTCGGTTTCATCATTGGCGACGTCGATGTAGGCGACCGAAAAGGCGATCGCCAGACCGATCGCCACATAGGGCGCCGAATGCAGCACAAGAACGAACAGGGCATGCGCGATCAATTCGCCCTTCGCAGGGCCTGCGGCGTCATCCTCAACCTGCGCGTCTCCATGATGCCAGCGACGCCATGCGCCCTGCCGGCGCAACCACACTTGAAACGCGACCAGAAAGGAAATGAATCCGCCGATCCCCGCGAGGCTCGTCCAGCCCCCCCTGACGCTGATCGCCCGGTAGGTCATGTCCGCCTTGAAATCCAGGCGGCGCACGAATTGCGGCCAGCTTACATTGACCACGCCTCCCCAAAACTGCAGGGAGAAGACGCTGTCGTGATGCTGAAGAACCCGGTTGTTGAACAATTCCCGGCGCGTATTCGTCAGCTCATCGCGAAGTTGCTCGGCGCGGACAAGTAGCGCGCGTGCGCCGCGCACCCCGGTTTCAATTTCCGCCACGAGCTTTTGCGCGGCGACGCGCTCTTCGGCTTGTTGTGTCGATTCCGGCGGCGCGCCCTGCGCCGGAACAGGTCCAAACTCCTTCAATTGCGCCTGCGCGGCGTTCAGGCGCGTCTGAATATCTTCGGCGACGTCGTGCAATTCCTCGATGACTGGGTCCAGCTTTTCGCGAAGCGTCAGAAGACCAGCGAAATCCGTGGCCTTCTGAACCTTGTCCTTCTCGACGCTGGCGACAACCACGCGCGCCGACTCGATCTTCTCGTTTTCCTCACGCGTGAGGGTTTCTGCGCGAGCCGGTGCAAGCGCCGCAAAGCCGATGAACAGGAGCAACAGGAGACGAGTCATCGTCAAACGATCTTTCAGCAAAAAGCAAAAATGCAGAATCACACATTAGATCAATAGGATTTCAAAGCAAAGGCAAGGCTTCGCGAGGCCTGCGAGACCATCGCCGATCACCGCGGCTTCTGCCGAGTATGTCGCGGCGCGATCGTCATGAGTGGAAATTCGAAATTGACTTGAGCAAAAAAAACGGAACCGGAAGCAATCTGCCCCCAGTCCGTTTCCTCCGCATCCTGTTCAGCGTCAGAAGAACCGGAAATTCGCCGCCACCAGCGTCGGCGCGTTCGCGAGCGTGATCGTCTCGTGGGCTGCGCCGTCGGATGAGTTGATCACCCAGTGCGTCGAGTCGAGCTTTACGAAAGACGCGCCCTGCGCGGCGGTTCCGAAGCCGTAGAAATACAGCTTGTCGTTCTGGCCGCCTACACCGGAGAAATCCGTCACCCGGTCGCCCGACGCTTCGCCGCGCCGGAACTGGAACACGTCCGCGCCGCCGCCGCCCGTCAGCGTATCCGCGCCGCCCGCGCCGTCGAGCGCGTTGGCGCCGCCATTGCCGGTGATGAAATTGGCAAGCGCGTTGCCGCTGGCGTTGGCGTTGAACGAGCTCGTCAGGAAAACGTTTTCGACATTCGCGCCCAGCGTGTAGTTGCTCAGGCTTTCGTAAACATTATCGAGTCCGCCGCCGGCGTTTTCCACAACGAGATCGTTGACGTTTTCGACGTAATACGTGTCGTTGCCCGCGCCGCCGGACATGGAGTCGGCGCCACTCTTGCCATCCAGACTGTCATTGCCGGCGCCGCCGGTCAGCACGTTGGCGCTGCTGTTGCCCGTCCCGGTGAAATTGCCAGATCCGATGAAGGTCAGGCTTTCAACATTGTAATTGTCGGCGATCGAATACGAATTCAGTCCGGTGCGGATTTCTGATCCACCCCCATTGAATTGGTCCACCTGAAAGTATGTCTTTGGACATGGAAAAGGAGGATCGAGATGCCGAAGAAAAGACCGTCACCGGAAGAGGTCGTCGCAAAGTTG
>CANJEY010000186.1 GCA_947472615.1 Beijerinckiaceae bacterium | reverse complement strand
TGCTCAACGTCGTGGCCGGTTTGCTGAAGCCCGCCGCCGGCCGGGCCCGGGTTCAGGGTCAGCCGGTCGACGGCATCGTGGCGCAGGCCGGCTACCTGTTTCAGGCCGAAGCGCTGATGCCGTGGAAATCGGCGCTCGAAAACGTGGCCGTGGCGCTCGACGTTGCGGGCGTCCCGGCGCAGCAGGCGCGCGAGCGGGCGCGGATCTGGCTGGCCCGCGTCGGCCTGTCGAAATTCGTCGATCGCTATCCGCATCAATTGTCCGGCGGCCAGAAGAAGCGCGTGGCGCTGGCCCAGACGCTGATCCGCGATCCGGCGATCCTGCTGATGGACGAGCCGTTCGGCCCGCTGGACGCTATGACGCGTGCGCTGATGGGCGATCTGTTGCTGAAACTGTGGTCGGCCGACCGTAAGGCGGTGCTGTTCGTGACGCACGATCTGGAAGAGGCGATCGCGCTCGCCGACCGCGTCGTGGTCATGTCGGCGGGGCCAGCGTCGCGCATCATCGCCCAGCATGTGATCGACCTGCCGCGCCCGCGCGAGACGAGCGAAATTCGCCTCGATCCGCGCTTCCACGCGATCCAGCGCGCCATCTGGGCGGACCTGAAGGCTGAGGTGATGAAAGCCTACGCGGACGACCTGCCGCTGGAGGCCACGCGATGAACCGCTGGCTCCTGCTCGGGCTGCAGATCGGCGTCGCCATCGTGCTGATCGCGCTCTGGCATGTGCTGACCGCCTACCCGATCCTCGGCGAAGTGAAGAACATGCGGTTCTTCTTCGCCACGCCCGCGGATGTGTGGGCGCGCATCGTCAAATTCTTCGCCACGGGCATCATCTGGAAGCACCTGTGGATCACCCTCACCGAGACCGTGCTGGCTTTCGCGATCGGCTCGGCGGGCGGGATCGTGGTCGGCTTCTGGCTGGCGCGGCAGCCGCGCGTCGCGGCCGTGCTCGATCCCTATGTAAAGATGGCGAACGCCCTGCCCCGCGTGGTGCTGGCGCCGATCTTCATGTTGTGGTTCGGGCTCGGCATCTGGTCGAAGGTGGCGCTCGGCTTCACGCTGGTCTTCTTCATCGTCTTCTTCAACGTCTATCAGGGCGTGAAAGAAGTCAGCCCGGTCATTCTGGCGAACGCCCGCATGCTCGGCATGAACGAACGGCAATTGTTCCGCCACGTCTACTGGCCCTCGGCGCTGTCGTGGATGTTCTCGTCCCTCCACACTTCCATCGGCTTCGCGCTGGTCGGGGCGGTGGTGGGCGAATATCTGGGCTCGGCTGCCGGCCTCGGTTATCTGATCCACGAAGCCGAGAGCGTGTTCGACGTGGCGGGCGTCTTCGCCGGCATGGTGGTGCTGTCGGCGTTCGTGGTTGTCATCGACTGGCTGGTGACGCTGATCGAGAATAGACTGCTGGCATGGCGACCGTCCGCCGCCGGACAGGACTGAGCGAAAATCGAGGAGGAACTCATGAACATCTGGAAGCTTCTGGCGGCTGCCGCCGCTTTCGCAATTTCGGCCGGCGCAGCCAACGCACAGGCTCCCGAAAAGCCGAAGCTCGTACTGGGCGTCGGCGGCAAGGCGCTGCTCTATTATCTGCCGCTGACCATCGCCGAGCGGAAGGGCTTCTTCAAGGAACAGGGCCTCGACGTCGAGATTCAGGATTTCGCCGGGGGCGCGCGCTCGCTGCAGGCGCTAATCGGTGGATCGCTCGACGTGGTGACGGGCGCCTACGAACACACGCAGCGGATGCAGGCCAAGGGGCAGGACATTCGCGCCGTGATCGAACTCGGGCGCTTTCCGGGCATCGCGGTCGGCGTGAAGAAGGGCGTCAAATGGGACAGGCCGAAGGACTTCAAGGGCATGAAGATCGGCGTCACCGCGCCCGGATCGTCCACCAATGTGCTGATGAACTTCGTGATGGCGAAGGCCGGTCTTGCGACGTCCGACGCGTCCTTCATCGGCATCGGCTCGGCGGCGTCGGCGCTGGCGGCGATCCAGAAGGGCGAGATCGAGGCGATCTCGCATCTGGAGCCCGTCGTGTCGTTTCTCGAACGCTCGGGGGATATCAGGGTGGTAATCGACACCCGCACCGAGGAAGGCACGCGCGCCCTGTTCGGCGGCTCCAATCCGGCGGCGGTGCTCTACACGAAGCAGGACTTCATCGAGAAGAATCCGCGCACCGTGCAAGCGCTCGTCAACGTCTTCTACAAGACGCTGCAATGGCTGAAGACCGCGACGCCGGAAGACATCGCGGCGACGGTGCCGGAAGAATATCTGCTGGGCGACAAGTCGCTCTACATGCTGGCCGCGAAGAACTCGAAGCCGTCGTATTCGCTCACCGGCATCATCGACCCCGCCGGCATGAAATCGGTGAACGACATGCTGACGCAGTTCGACGCCGAGATGAAGGGCACGAGCGTCGATCTGGCGAAGACGTTCGACGACCGCTTCGTCAAGAAGGCGGCGGAGACGATCAAGTAAGTTTGTCGGAAAATCACGAAGCAATCCGCAAGCGGAAACTGGATTGCTTCGTTGCTACGCTCCTCGCAATGACGTTTGAGCCTTCATTGCGAGCCAAATGGTCGGCGATTGGCGGCACGCCGTGACAGGCTCCGCGAAGCAATCCAAAGCTGCAACCCGCCCTACAAGTCCTCGGGATGCAGCTTCGACGCGTAGATCGCCGTCTCCATGAAAATCGTCAGCGCGATACGCGGGGCCAACATGTCGCGCACATCGATGATGGCGCGACCGCCCCCGTAGGCGGCGACCGGCCCCCACCAACGACGCGGCGTCGGTTCGAACCGGCGATGCGCTTCCTCGAAACGCGCCTCAAACATTTGCTGCACGCGCGGCCACACCTGTTTCAGCAGCGCGCGGCCAGGCTGATGCGGATAATGTTCTGTCCCGACAGATGGAAAGCCTTCGCGATCGCCGCCGAGCGTCGCCGCCACATGGGCGAACATGTGGTCGGGTTCGGGCGTCTGTTCGAACGGCATGCCTGACGCAACCGCCGCCGCCAGCGCGACATTCCAGGCGCGGCCGGCCATCTGCGCTCCAAGGCGCGCCAGCAGCATGCCGTTGAGGGCGTCGCTGAACAGGAATTTGCGTCCCGCGCGCGTGGTGACGATGTGGGTCAGATCGCTGGCGTTGCGCGGTCCGGCGAGGAACGTGCACTGGGCGGCGAATCCGGCGATGGCGCCAGCCGCCGCCACATAGGTCTCGGCGTGGATGCGGCCATCGTACGTCATCCAGACCGGAAGCGACCTCGCCAGTTCTGCCGCGGCGGACTGGCACGCTGGGCCGGAGGGATCGCCCGTCCATGGCGCCTGCGCACCTGAACCGCCCGAGCCGCCGAACTCCGGCGTGTGTTGCGCCGCCATGGCGCGCGCGACGGGAGCCGCCCGCCTTCCGAACGTCTTGCCGGACATGAAACACCTCGCCAACCGGGGCCATTGTGGCCTGCACCCCTGAATCAGCGGTGAATCCGTTAATTCGAATTAACCCGATCGGCAGAGATCCACCGACGCCGCGCCATTCGCGCGCCTGCCGCAGCGTGATAGCCATGATGCATCGCCCGGGACGATTCGCATGCGACGCCGTTTTCACACGCTCGATGTGTTCACCGAGACGCCGTTCGCGGGCAATCCGCTTGCGGTGGTGCTGGATTGCGACGGGTTGACGCCCGCCCGCATGCAGCAGATTGCGCGCGAATTCGCCCTGTCGGAAACAGCGTTCGTGTTGCCGCCGCGCGATCCGGTGAACTCGGCGCGCATCCGCATCTTCACGCCCAAGAGCGAGTTGCCGTTCGCTGGGCATCCGACAATCGGCTCCGCGATTCTGATCGCGCAACTCGAGGCGGCGGAATTTCTGTCGTCCGAAGATCTGTCCATCGTCATCGAGGAAGAGATCGGGACAATTTCCTGCACGGTGCGGCAGCGCAAGGGACGCGCGGCGCGGGCCGAATTCATCCTGCCCCAATTGCCAGACAGGATCGACGCCGCGCTGAACGTCGAGCAACTGGCGGCGGCGCTCGGGATCGAACCAGGCTCGATCGGCTTCGACGGACATGAGCCGAGCATCTATTCGTGCGGCAATGCGTTCGTGTTCGTGCCGGTGGATACGCTGGAGACGATCGGCCGCGCCTCGCCACGTTTTCCGCAATACGCCGACGCCATGCCGTCGCAGACCGCCAAGGTTTACGTCTACACGCGCGACGTCGAGCAGAAAGGCAGCGCCTTCCACGCGCGCATGTTCGCGCCGTCTCTGGGCATTCCGGAAGATCCGGCGACCGGCTCGGCCGCTGCGGCGTTCGCGGGGGTGTTGCGCGAGTTCGAAGAGCCCTACGACGGCGAACACAGTTTCATCATCGAACAGGGCTACGAAATGGGCCGCCCCAGCCTGATCACCCTGACGCTCGACATCGTGAAAGGCCGTCTGGCGAGCGCCATGATCGGCGGCGCGGCCGTGCGCGTCTCGGAAGGCGAAATCGACGCATGAGCGCCGAACTTCGCATCGAGCAGGCGGACCGCCTCGTCTGCACGCTGGAGCCCCATCGTTGGCGCTTTGCTGAGGAACGCGCCGCCGAAATCGACGCTCGCTGGAACGCCGCTGTCGCCGCCAAGCCGAAGCTGTTCGACGGCCGTGTGCTGCTGGGGCATCGCTGGTCGTTCGAGATCGCAGACGGCGACCGCGAATTTCGCTGCGCGTTTTTCGAAACCCGCTACCGAAACTTCATGGCCGCCGAGCAGATGGGCTTTCCGGACAAATCCATCTTCAATGTCTTCGCCATGGCGGCGTTGCGCGCGTCGGACGGAGCGTTCCTGCTCGGCGAAATGGGGCCACACACCGCCAACGCCGGACAGATTTACTTTCCCGCCGGCACGCCCGACCTCGACGACGTCGTGGGCGATCGCGTCGATCTCGCCGGCAGCGTGTTGCGGGAACTGGAAGAAGAAACCGGACTGACGGCGGCCGACGTCGAGGTTCCCGGCGACTGCGCCATCGTGTTCGACGGACAGAAGATCGCCTGCATGCAAGAGGTTCGGGCGCCGCGTCCGGCCGCCGAGATCAAGGCCCGGATCGAGGCTGCGCTCTCGGCACAGGCGAATCCAGAGCTATCACGCATCCACATCGTGCGGGAGGCGGACGAAATTCCGCCCCGCGTGCCGCCCCATACGGCGGCCTATTTGCGTTTCATGCTGACGCGTTGAGCATTCAGCCCGGATAGCCGTGACGGACCTTGCTGGCCCGCACCATGCTGCGCGCTTCCGCGTCGCGTCCGGCCGAACAGGCTGCGGCCGCCTGCCCGATCTCGCCCTTGATCTGGTTGTAAACCGCCTGTCCGACATGGCCCATGCGCAGGTCGTTGTCCTGAATGGCCTGCCAGTTCGCCACTTCGCCGTGGCAGCCTTCGCCGCCCGGAAGCCGGAAGTTGGACGGCGTCACATTCGTCGACGCGACAGGCGGCGGCGCGCTGGCGGCGGGCGGTGGCGAGGAATTGCAGCCGGCAACCGCAAGCATGAGCGCGCCCGCGCACGCAATCCGAATGGCAATCATGGGCAGCTCCCGCTCTGGCGACGAATCGTGCCGCCAGCATAGCGCGTGACAGGCGACGGGGTCACCAGCGCCCGCGATACCCCCAGACATGCGGGCGCGGCCCGATCGTGATTCCGCCGCCCCAGACGACGGCCGGCGGATAGGCGTAGACCGGCGCCGGCTCGTAATAGCCGCGGCGCGGACCGGCGTAGCCGCCTTCCGGCACAGCCCCGATGTCGAGGCTCGCATGCGGCACGAAGCCGAATTCGTTACGCCACGAAATTTCGCACCACGCCTTCTGGCAGTCGACGACATCCACGGCGGCGTTCGCCGGAATGCGCATCAGCACCTGGCTCTTGCCGTTCGGATCGCTGAGCAGATTGGTGGAGCGCGTGGTGAGCGCCGGGTCCGCGCTCGCGGCGCCAGCGGCGAACAGTCCCAGCACTGCGCCCGCAGCAGCGGCCGATATGAATTTCATCGGAGAATCCCCATCATGGACTGTATTTTCATGCCCATGATGGACGAAAAAAGCAAATTGAAGGCGAAGCCGCAAATGCCCGACCGCACAACCGCCGCCGCTTGCTTGACATGAACCGCCTCGTCCCCTGATATCGAAAATCACAACAGCAAGTCATCAACTGGAGGAACGAATGCCGACTGTGGCGGAAGTGGTTGCGCAGACTCTCAAGGCCTACGGGACCGAGAAGTTTTTCTGCTTCATGGGCGGCGATCATGAATTCTGGTACGCGCTGCAAGATGCGGGCATCGAACTGATCAACTGCCGCAGCGAAGCCGGCGCGGTTTACATGGCGGACGGCTATGCGCGCGTCAGCGGCAAGCCGGGTTATGTCTACGGACAGCGCGGCCCCGGCGTGTCGAACGTCGCAGGCGCCCTCGCCGACGGCTGGTGGGCGAAGAGCCCGGTGATCTCCCTCACTTCTTCCATTCCGATGGATGTGCGCGACCGTTTCGAATATCAGGAGATGGACGGCCTGCCGCTGCACGTCGGCGTGACGAAGTGGAACAAGACCGTCTCCACCCCCGAGCGCGCCGGCGCTATGGTGCGCGCCGCCATTCGGCAAGCGACCGGAGCGCCTCCCGGCCCGGTGCATCTGGAAATTCCCGCCGACATGCTGACAGCCGAAGCGTCGGAGAAGGAAATCTACCGCGACGAGAATCTCGGCCATGTGAATTCGCGCCGCGTCACTCCGGACCTCGAACAGCTTCGGAAGGCGCTGGAGATTCTGCTCGGCGCTGAAAAGCCGCTGATTGTCGCCGGCAAGGGCGTCGTGATTTCGGAAGCGTGGGACGAGTTGACGCGCTTCTCGGAGAAGTACAGCATTCCGGTTGCGACGTCGCTCGGCGGCAAGGGCGCGATTTCTGAAATGAACGACCTCGCAGTCGGCGTGATCGGCCGCAACTCGCGCCGCGTCGGCAACGACACAGTGCGGGCGAGCGACGCGATTCTGGCGATCGGCACGCGTCTCGGCGGACTCGCGACGCATCGCTGGCATCTGCCGTTCGGCGAAAAGCGCCTGATGCACATCGATCCCGATCCGCAGATCCTCGGCCACAACGTCCGCACCGAAGTCAGCGTCGTGGGCGATGCGAAACTGGCCCTGACGGCGGCGCTCGAAATGGGCGCGAACGTCAAGCGCCACGCGGGCGCCCATGCGTGGGCCGAGCGCATCAAGAAAGACATTCTGGCATGGCGCGCCAATGCCGAGGAAGTCTACAAGACGCGCTCCGAGGACGGCGTGCATCCGGCCGCGATCGCCGCCGCGCTGCGCAAGGTGATGGGACCGAAGGACATCGTCGGCGCCGATACGGGCGCGCATGGCGGTTGGGTCGGCGGCCTGTTCCCGGTTGAGGCCGGCAAGACCATGGTGCGCGCCAACGGCTCGCTCGGCTGGATCTTTCCGGGCGCGATGGGCGCGGCGCTGGCTGCGCCCGACCGGCGCGTCGTGGCGTGGACCGGCGACGGCGGCATGCTCTATCACATCTCGGAATACGAGACGGCGCTTCGCTGCAACATCCCGATCGTGGCTGTCGTGCTGAACAATGCGTGTCTCGCCTCGGAATATCACACGCAGAAGCGCAAGAAGCGCGTGGTCAAGGAAATCCTCGACTATCGCGACGTGAACTTCGCCGCTGTGGCGCAGGCGTTCGGCGCATATGGCGTGCGCGTCACCGAAACCGCGCAGCTTGAGGACGCGATGCGCGACGCACTGAAGTCCGGCATGCCGGCGCTGATCGACGTCGTCACCAGCAAGGAAGCGCAGTCTCCGTCGGCGAACTTCGACGCGACGCGTCTCGTCTGATCATCAGAACCAAGAAGGGGGAGCTTATGTACAAGGCGGATTTTGCCTGGCCGGATGGCGCCTATATCGCGGTGGTGTTCAACATGTCGTGGGAAATTCCCCCGACGCACCACCTCGCGCCTTTACCGAAGCAGAAATACAAGCGCGCGATGCGCCCGGTTTACGAAACCGCCTTCGCGGACACCGGCGGCATGCAGCGCCTGCTCGACATGTGGCAGCGTCACAACATCAAGACCAGCGTTTATGCCGACGGTCTCGGCGTCACGCTGTTCAACGGCGTCGCCAAAGAGGCCGCGGACGCCGGCCATGAATTCATCGTACAGGGCTGGGATCACGGCTTCCTGTACGAGATGACGGTCGACGAACAGAAGAAGACGATCTCGGATTCGAACGACGCATTCGAAAAGTTTCTCGGCAAGCGCGCGACGGGTTTCAGTAGCGCCGGCGGACATCTGACGGCGGAAACGTTCGACATTCTTGCCGAACAGGGCTTTGCGTATTCCTGCGGCCTGCGGAACGCGGAAGTGCCGTTCATCATCCGCGTCGGCAACAAGAAGCTCGTCGGCATGACGAGCTACGCGGTGTCAGACACTCCGACCGCACGCGGCCAGTCGCCGCGCGAAATGGTGACGATGTGGA